>CAYQJY010000039.1:0-9866 GCA_964418005.1 uncultured Candidatus Peribacteria bacterium | reverse complement strand
TATCGTCCAGCGCAGAGGCGCGGAGAAGTTGCTGTACCAGGGGACGATCGTTCTCGCCATTGCCTTCTTGGTACTGTCAGTGCTGGAGTGGTTCATCTAACCACTCTCACAGCTCATGCAGACGCTGATCCGTTTCCTTCTCTCAATCTACGTGCGCTTCGAGCGCCGGATTCTCGCGACGTTTGCGGGACTCTTCATCGTGAGCTTGAGCATTCTCCTCATGCGGTTTTACTGGAGCACAACGCACCTCGTGCCGTCGATTGGCGGAACGTACATCGAGGGATCTGTCGGCGAATTGAAGCCGCTTAACCCGTGGTTCACTGTTCAAAACGATGTGAACGGTGACATCGTATCGCTCGTGTTCTCCGGCCTGCTTCGCTATAACCCCGATACAAATGCGATCGAGGAAGACTTGGCAACGTACTCTGTGTCGCAGGATGGAAAGGTCTACACTGTGAAGCTTAAAGAAGGAGTGAAATGGCACGACTCGACGATCGACAGTCCGCATCCTGTCACCGCGGACGATGTCGTGTTTACGTTCGACACGATGAAGGATCCCGCATTCCCAAACAGTTTTCTTCGCCAGAACTTCCGAGGCGTCACGACAGAAAAAATAGATGATCGAACGGTGCAATTTCGTCTCGACCAACCGTATGGCTTCTTTACAAGTAACCTCACGCTCGGCTTGCTTCCGAAGAAATCGTTTGAAGGTGTTCCGGTGAAATTACTAAACCAAGCACTTGATTTTGGCTTTTCGCCAATCGGTGCAGGTCCATATAAGGTAAAAACAATTTCTCAGACCTACCTCTCGACCGAAGTTACGCTCCAGCGTTTCGAGAGGCCGGTCACACCGGCATATCATCTCGATCGTCTCGTCTTTCGTATTTTCACTGACTATCGTTCATTGCTGTCAGATTCCCGCAACCTTGACGGTATCCGCCTTATTGCACATACCGACGATGGCAAATCGATCGCTCCTGATCGTTTCTCCACCGTCGACTACACACTCCCCCAGTACGTTGCCCTCTTCTACAATCTCGACCGTAGCGCGTTGAAAGATCAAAAGCTTCGTCTTGGCCTACAACTTGGAACGAACAAACAGGAGATCGTCGACACGCTCGGTCTCGCCCACATTGTCGACACACCATTCCTTGAGTTGCAGCAAGAAGCATGGCAGTACAAGTTTGACCAGGCAGCTGCGCAGGGTGCGCTCTTTGAGTCGAGTTGGTACTATCCCGAAAAAATTCGGCTTCAGCGCCTCTTGGAGCAGCGTGAGGCGAATACGACAGGCATTCTGAAGGTGGAACCGATTGTGTTGCTCGATACAGGGGCTGCGCTGACAGTTTCAGGTGTTGGGAATGGTGTAAGCGGGAAAGATCGCATAAACGGTGTCGCTCTTCGTAGCAACCCTACACAATCAGGTGGATGGATCGCTGCACTGCCCACACATGGCGGTACCGGCGCACTGAAGATTGGGATGAACTTGATCAAACTTGTTGATGAAAGAGGAAAGGTACTGGATTCGGCCTATGTTTTGCGCACGGCAAACGGCGCGGAATTTCAACGTGCTGCAGCGGAGCAGCGCCTCATGGAGTCGTTCTTGTCCACAAAAGCCGGTTCGCTGAAGGGGGATCAAGCCGTCACGAGCGGTGACATGATTTTAGACACGGGGTATCTGCGCCGTCGCAAGACAGAAGATCCGGTGTCGATTCGCATCAATGATCGTGGTGACCAGTTGAATATCCGATTGCTTACCAGTCCTCAACCTGAGACATACCACGTTGCAGCAAATCTCGTCGCTGAGCAGTGGAGGGAACTTGGTGTGAACGTTGCGGTTGATGTTCCAACGACACGCGGCGAATTCGAAGAAAAATTGCTGAAGCGAGATTACGACGTCGTGCTCTTTGGCCAATCACTTCTCGACAATCTTGATAGTTATCCGTACTGGCACTCAAGTGGTGTGCAGAAAATGACCGGCAAGCGCGCAGACCTCCGTCTCGACGCATACAACCTCTCACAGTACGCGACATTTGAATCGGATCTCCTCCTTGAGCAGATTCGCGGCAATACCTCGGTGAAGCAGCGTCAGGAACTTCTGAAGAAACTCCAGGAAGCATTCCGTACGGATGTGCCAGCGGTGTTCCTGTACTCCCCCGTCTACACCTTTGCGCACCGTGAGGATATCCAAGGTATTCAAGTGGGCCGTTTATCGCTCCACTCAGACCGATTCCGCACACTCTATCGCTGGTATATTAAACAAGATAGGGTCTTCAAACCTGGGGTGACGTGGCTCTCGTTCTTCTCGTGGATGTTTGGTTTCTCGAAAGAATCTTCAGTGCCATCCGTCTCCGGATCAGGAGCCATTCAGGTCGGTTCCGGGGCTGTAAAGTCGCATTGACCGCCCTTAGATGGCCGAGTATGATGTTTTGGCCACTTTTTGACCAATGGAAGTTCTCCTCCTACAAGACATCCCCGGCGTTGGAAAGAAGAGCGACCTCATCGTCGTTGGGGACGGTTTTGCCCTGAATTTCCTGCTTCCTCGCCGTGCCGCTCTCGTAGCGACGCCGCTCGTTCGTAAGCGCTATGCCGACCTCATTCGACGCCGTGCGGAGGAGCGCGAATTGGAGAAGAGCGCCAAGCGCGACGCTGCAACGGCGCTCGCTGGCAAGACGATTACGATCGTGAAGAAGGCATCGAAGGCCGGCAAGCTCTACGCCAGCGTGACGGAAGCGATGATCGTTGCCGAGCTCCAGAAGCAACTTGCGGTCCAGGTGAAAGAAGACGATGTCGATCTGCCAGAACACCTCAAGACGATCGGATCGCATGCAGTCGGTGTGCAGATGGGTGAACAGAAGGTTCAGGTGAATGTGAAGATTGAAGCGGAGAAAACGGCGTAAGGAATGAATGAGGCTGCATCCATACGCCTGAAAGGCTACACTTTACTCGTGGGCGAGTAGCTCAGTTGGTTAGAGCTCCGGACTTATAAACCGGCGGTCGGTGGTTCAAATCCCCCCTCGCCCACCATTGATCAAGAGCGTCACGCGGGAGAAATCTCCTTCGGATCCGAAAGCTTTGCACTGTAGGCAAGAGAGACACCTGCGGCTGCAAGTATGGCAATTCGCGGCAGGTTGCCTTTAACGACGCCGTCGAGCCCTAGGACGGCACCGATAGTCATGGCGACGCCCGCAATGGTGCCGAGGACGTTTCTCTCGGGTGGGATCGGCCGATGATCAACAATCTCTGCCAGAACGATGTTCTCCTCTGATTCCGGAGATTTGTATGGATTGAGATTGAGCATGGTGAGCGAGTGTACCATGGGCTTACCGCGGTTGCCTGAACACGCTAGAGTTATCTCATGTACGTGCAGGGCGCGCTTGCCATCGTTTTTGCGGCCATCCTCTGGAGCATGGACGGTTTACTACGCCAGGGTCTCTACACGGTCCCGTCGATGCTCGTCGTGGCCCTTGAGCATGCACTCGACACGATTATTTTCGCGCCTTTCGTCGTTGTTGGATGGAAACATGTCCGCTCGATGACGGCGAAGCACTGGATTATTATCATCAGTCTCAGTGCGGTTTCTGGGTTACTTGCGCTCTTTCTATACACCAAGGCGCTTGCGTACGTCGGGTATGCTCCCCTTTCCGTCGTCATTCTCCTTCAAAAGCTTCAACCCTTCTTCACGATCGCGACTGCAGCTCTTTTTCTAAAAGAGCGACTCACAGCCCAGTTTTGGTACGCGGCGATTGCTGCCAGCATTGGGGGGTATCTCGTGACGTTCGGGTTGCACGTGCCAATGTGGGGGGCAGATGTTCTTACAGCTCTTGCCGGAGCGATGGCCGTTGGCGCAGCTGCGTGCTGGGGTTCGTCGACCGTGTTCAGCAAGTATCTTCTCCGAGACCTTCCTGCAGCGGTCGCCACGGGAGTACGTGTTGCTGTGACAGCAGTCATGGCCTCTGCTCTCGCGCTCGCTCTCGGCCAGTGGGATGCAGCAGTCGCTCTGCAGCCGTTGCAATGGGGAGCACTCGCCCTCATTGCTTGCAGCGCAGGGGGCGTTGGACTTGGCATCTACTACTGGGGACTGCGATGTGTCCCCGCGTCGCATTCATGCATCTACGAACTCATGTGGCCGATTTCGGCCATGGTGATCGATTACGTCGTGAATGGCATTCTCCTCTCTCCCGTACAACTTCTCGGAGCATGCGTTCTTATTGGAGCGATGTTGTCACTTCCGCGGAAAACGATCTAAGAGGAACTTCTTTGCTTCCACCCTCGTTGTAATGTCTTTCCGAACCTGCGCATCGTGCAAGCCTTGGAGTACTTTTCCAACTTCTTCTCCCGGGCGAATGCCAAGAATTTCCATTACCTCGTCACCACTCAAAAGCGGCTTTGGTGGGCGCGGATGGCTATCGAGGAATCCGTTGTAGTCTGACACGATCGCATTGTAGAGCCTGAAGTCTGATGGGTCCGTTCCCGCGATGTCGAGCCAGAATAGTCTCAAAAGGTCGGCAAACCATGGATGAAAGTACCAGTGAGCCTTTCGTTCGTCTGAGAGATCCGTGAACGTGCCCATCGTCATGTGGTGACGAATGAGCCAGTCTATTTTTTCGATGCGTTTTGTGGGTGTCTGCCACCGCTTTAGAATCTTCGAAGCAAGATCTGCCGAAACCGATGCGTGATGATCAAATCGAATGCGTGGATCTTGCCCTGAGCCTGCCGAATGGGTCAACGAAAATGTTTCTACTTTTCCAATGTCGTGGAACAGTGCAGCGAGACGAACATCCACATCATCTTCGGGTCGAAACGCTTTCGTGCATGCGAGCAAATGCTCCCACACATCACCTTCATGGTGGTAATCGGCAGGTTGTGCAATGCCCTTGCATGCGTTGAGCTCTGGGAGAATTTGTTCGAGCACATCAAGTTCCCACAAGTCTTCGAGTGCTCTCGCAGGATTTGGTCCTGTAAGCATCTTCTCTAGTTCCTCAAGAACCCTCGATCCAGAGAGCGTCGAAACGAGCTTGGACTCTTTGTGAAGCGCTTTATAGGTATCAGGGTGGTATTGGCCATCAATAAGTGCGCGAAGCCTCACAGCACGCAAGATACGAAGCGCGTCATGCTTGATGCGGGCTGATGGCTCGCCAATAAATCGCACAAGTTTCTCACTAACGTCCCCAAGACCGTTTGCAGGATCAAAGATTTCTCGCGAAATTGGGTGGTAGTAGATCGCGTTCATCGTAAAGTCGCGTCGCTTTGCATCGTTCTCGCACGTCGTAAATACGATGCTTTCCGGATGGCGAGCATTGCCCGATGCATCGCTCTCTTCGCGAAACGTTGTGAGCTCAAAGACAAACTTCCCTTGCTTCACACGCATACTCGCAAGATTTCGCACATCTTCCTTCACATCCTTAAAGATGCGGAGAATCTGATCAGGTGTTGCCGCTGTTGCGATGTCGATATCTGTTGGGATCTTTCCAAGCGCGAGATCACGCGTTGCACCACCGACCCACCACGTGTCGTAGCCTGCATCCGTCAGCTTTGCAACAACTGTATACGCAGCCTCACCATACGGCGTTGCAAGCAACGAATCGATGAGCCTTCTGTCAATTCCCATTACGACAATCGTACTACACTCTACCTACTACTCACTATCCTCTCGTACATATGCTTCGTTTTGCCTGCCCAGGCGCCCCGCGCTCGACTCCAGACTCTGGAGGAACCTTAGCAGGCCTAAAACAAGCTAAAAACCTCTGCATTAATGCTATGGAGATCGAGTGGGTGCAGAGTGTTCCGAAAAATAAAGAACATGTTGCTTCGCTAGGAAAACTTGCGAGGGAGCTTGATATTGCACTCACCGTTCACGCTCCGTACTTTGTAAATCTCAATTCGGATGACGACGCAAAACTTTCGGCGAGTCGTATACGTATTCTTGACGCACTGACGATGGCACAAATTTGTGGAGCAGTGTCTGTCTGCGTGCACGCCGCGTTCAACGGTGGAAAGGATTCCAAACACGTCACCGAAAACGTCCGTTTTTCGACTGAGGCAATCATGACAATGAAATCGAAGCTGTTTCCGGACGTGAACCTCGCGTATGAAACAATGGGAAAACAATCGCAGTGGGGCACACTCGACGAGGTCCTAGAAATTGCGAAAGAATTCGATATCTACCCCTGCATCGATACGGCGCACATGCATGCTCGTGCGAATGGGGCAGTGAACACGGAGCAGGAGTGGGATGATCTCTTCAATCGCTATGCAGAAGTTCTCGGTAAGGCGTCGCTCCAGAAGATGCATTTGCATTATTCAGGCATCGCCTACGGCGAAAAGGGCGAGAAACATCACCTACCACTTGAAGAGAGCGATGCGAACTGGAAAGGCTTTTTGCGCGTCCTGAAGCGACGAAAGGTTGGTGGTATTCTGGTCTGCGAATCCCCTCTCATGGAAGACGATACGCTGCTACTACAGAATACCTTCGCCAAACTCTGATTCAAAACCGCCGCGTTATTTGCTATAATAGTAGGGACATTCCTCACTCGTTCACATGAACCTCGCCATCAATGGTTTTGGTCGCATCGGTCGGCAAGCGTTTCGAATCATCGAGGCTTCCCACCCCGATATTAACGTTGTCCTCATCAACGATCTAACAGATCCGGCCACATTGGCGCACCTTTACACATTCGACTCGACCTACGGAAACGCCCACGAAGACGCCGCTGCGGTCGACGGTGGGATGAAGATCGGAAAGAAGACGATCAAGATCACCGCTATCAAGAATCCAGCAGAACTCCCCCATAAGGAGATGAACGTCGATGTTGTGCTCGAATGCACCGGCTTCTTTACGAAGCGCGATGACGCTGCTATGCACCTGACAGCCGGAGCGAAGAAGGTGATTGTTTCTGCACCGTGTAAGGACAAGGCGGACGCTACGATTTGTCTCGGTGTGAACGAAGAAACCTACGATCCGACGACAATGCACGTCCTCAGCAACGCTTCCTGCACGACAAACTGCCTTGCGCCGCTCTCAAAAGTCTTAAGTGACGCTTTCGGCATCGAATCCGGTCTGATGACGACCATTCATAGCTACACCAACGACCAAAACCTCCTGGATCTACCGCATAAGGATTTACGAAGAGCCCGAGCTGCTGCGGTAAACATCGTCCCGACCTCAACGGGCGCCGCAAAGGCCATCGGAGAGGTTGTGCCGGAGCTTGCGGGCAAAATGCACGGCGTGGCCCTCCGCGTTCCCACGCAAACCGGTTCGATTACCGACCTCACGGTCGTGACAGAGAAGCCTACGACCGTCGAGGCAATCCTTGCAGCCTACGATGCCTTTGAAAAGAAGCACCCGAGGATCCTACGCGTCGAGCGCCGGCCGATCGTCCTGAAGGACATCGTCGGTGATAGTCACAGCTGCATCGTCGACGCCGAGCTCACCGAGGTGAAGACCGCTGGGACTGGTAGCCTCGTCAAAGTCTTCGGGTGGTACGACAACGAGTGGGGCTACGCCAACCGCATCGTTGAGTTGGCAGACTTCGTCGGAGACAAGCTCTGATCGGTCATCCGCGGTGCCTTCGCGCCGCGGCCCAACGACCCAAGGGGGTATTCGTTTCAAGCTTTCTTTGCGCTGAGTCAAGCTGCATTTCTTCAATTGGCGCAACACCCGCACTCGACCAGCGTGCAACCGTTTCCCGGATGCGTGTCAAAATGGCAGCGGCATCCGTCTCTGAAAGCAAAATTTCCCCCGTTCCGTTGACCCACTTCGCAAGCTGCACTCCCAAGTGAATGAGTCGCCGTAAGTGATTCTTTCGAACCGCAGTGGGGAATTTCATAATCGCCTGTTGAAACCAATCGAGCGCAGCAATCCTATCGTTGCGTTGCAGTGCAACCTCAGCCAACCCCCAATAAATTCCAAAGTAACGCTCGTCTTGCAAGTCGATATCGTTGCGAGGAAGTGAGTTCATGAAAATCTTCTCCGCCTCGGCGACCTTTCCCTGTTCGGCGGATCGAAGCATGATCTGGGCACGCGTATTTGCTGGCTGGAGCACTGTTTGAAAACGTCTTCGCAGAGCGGCTGAAATTTGTAAGCCATATGGTCCGAACACCCCACGATCATCGGCTTCCATGAGTCTTATTTCGCGCTCGTAGCCATTGGAATCATTAGGTCCTGCCATGGGTGCGACAGTCTGCCACACATGAGACTGACGAAAAAGCCGCTTACTTGTCCTCTTTTTTCTCGTCTACGACCTCAGCATCAACGACTTTGTCGTCCTTCTTTTCGCCTCCCGCTGCCTGCTCCTTCTGTACTGCTTCGTAGATGATCTTTCCAATTTCCTGAGCGGCATCGCCTACTTCTTTTGTTTTGTCCGTCAGCTGCTGCGCTGTCGCCGATTCATCTTTGACGAGCGTGCGGAGCCCCTCCATCTTCTCCTCGACTTTCTTCTTCGTGTCAGCTGGAATCTTCGCCTCGTGCTCCTTCAGTTGTTTCTCGAGGTTGAAGATGAACGCGTCGGCGCCGTTGCGGGCATCGATCAGCTCGCGTTTCTTCTTATCTTCGTCCGCGTGAATCTCTGCGTCTTTCTTCATTTTCTCCACTTCTTCTTTACTCAGACCCGTCGAACCTTGGATGGTAATGTGCTGGCTCTTGCCTGTGCCTTTATCCTTCGCGGTGATATTCATAATGCCGTTAGAGTCGATATCGAAGGTCACTTCGATCTGCGGCATGCCGCGAGGCGCCGGTGGGATGCCATCGAGAATGAAGCGCCCGAGCGATTTATTGTCGGCAGCCATCTCTCGCTCCCCTTGCACGACATGGATTTCAACAGACGGTTGGCTGTCTGCTGCCGTTGAGAACACTTGTGACTTCTGAGACGGAATCTTCGTGTTACGCTCAATCACCTTCGTCGCAACGCCACCGAGTGTTTCAAGGCCGAGCGAGAGCGGCGTGACATCAACAAGAACAATATCTTTGTTAATATCGCCACCAAGAACACCTGCTTGGACAGCGGCACCGATTGCAACGACTTCGTCGGGGTTCACGCCCTTGTGCGGCTCTTTCCCGAAGAGCTCCTTCACCTTGGAAACGACCGCTGGCATACGGGTCATACCGCCAACGAGAACGACTTCATGAATGTCGGACTTCGAGATTTTGGCATCTTTTAAGGCTTTATTGCAGGGATCTACAGAACGCTCAATGAGCGCACTGGTCAGTGACTCCAGCTTCGCACGGGAGAGTTTGAGAAGAAGGTGCTTCGGGCCCGTTGCATCTGCTGTGATGAACGGCAGGTTGATTTCCGTTTCAGTCTGCGAGCTGAGCTCGATCTTCGCTTTTTCTGCTGCTTCACGAAGACGCTGAAGCGCAATCTTATCCTTCGAGAGGTTCACCCCCGTATCTTTATCAAACTCGTAGAGAAGCCAGTCGACAATTGCTTGGTCGAAGTCATCACCACCGAGGTGTGTGTCACCGTTCGTGGAGAGCACTTCAAAGTGTCCATCGCCGGAGATTTCGAGCACGGTGACGTCGAATGTGCCTCCTCCGAGGTCGTAGACGATGATCTTTTCCTCCTTCTTGCTGTCGAGACCATATGCAAGTGCGGCAGCTGTCGGTTCGTTGATGATGCGCACGACTTCGAGACCTGCAATCTCACCCGCTTCTTTCGTTGCTTGGCGCTGCGAGTCATCGAAATATGCTGGAACGGTGATCACAGCCTTTGTGACCTTCGACCCGAGGAATGCCTCGGCGTCGGTCTTGAGTTTCTGCAGTACTTTCGCACTGATTTCCTGCGGCAACATGTCTTTGCCGTTCACGGAGATCACGGCGCGGTCGCCTTTCCCCTCTTTCACCTCAAACGGCATCGAGGATGCCTCCTTCT
>CAYQJY010000038.1:0-10461 GCA_964418005.1 uncultured Candidatus Peribacteria bacterium | reverse complement strand
AGTCGACCCGACGAAGTTCCTGAAAGTCGGCGACAAAGTCCTCTTCGGCAAGTATGCGGGGGACGAAGTGAAGTTGAAAGATACCAATGGCAAAGAAGTCGAAGTGAAAATTCTCCATCTCGATTCTGTTCTCGGACTCGTGAAATAATTCCTGATTCTTGATTCCTCCTTCCTCTTCTTCATTCTCTATGGCTAAACAACTCCTCACCGGCGACAAAGCTCGCCAGAAAATCCTCTCCGGCGTATCGATCCTCGCAGCCGCTGTCCGCGCAACAATGGGTCCGAAGGGTCGCAATGTTGTGCTCGATAAGAAATATGGCGGACCGACCGTCACGAAAGACGGCGTCACCGTCGCAAAAGAAATTGAGTTGGAAGATCCGTTCGAGAACATGGGCGCACAGCTCGTGAAGGAAGCTGCGACGAAGACCAATGACGCTGCGGGTGATGGAACGACCACTGCCACCGTTCTCGCTCATGCAATGATGGAAGACGGTTTGAAACATCTGAAGTCAGGTTCGAATGCCATCCTTATCAAAAAAGGTATGGAGATGGCTGCCGGTGAGGTCTCAGAGTTCTTACTGAAACTAAAAAAGGATGTGACCAAGAAGTCGGAATACGCCGCCGTAGCCACGATTTCGGCTCAGGATAGCGACATTGGTGAAATGATCGCCGAGGTCATCGAGGAGGTCGGCAAGGACGGTGTTGTGACAGTTGAAGCAGGCCAGACGCTCGGCATCGAGAAGGAGTACGTCGAAGGCATGCAGTTCGACCAGGGCTACATCTCCCCGTACTTCGTCACGGACGCCTCCCGCATGGAAGCCGTCTATGACAAGCCGTTCATCCTCATTACCGATAAGAAGATCTCGAGCATCCAAGAAATCCTCCCGGTCCTCGAGCAGGTCGCGCAGAAGGGACGCAAAGAAATCGTGATCATCTGCGAAAGCATCGAGGGTGAAGCACTCGCGACACTCATCCTCAACAAGATTCGCGGCACGTTCTCTGCACTCGCAGTGAAAGCTCCTGCCTTCGGCGATCGCCGTAAGGAAATCCTCAAGGATATCGCTGCCCTCACTGGTGGGCGTGTGATCAGCGAGGAAATTGGTCTCAAACTCGAATCGACAACGCTCGCGGACCTCGGACAAGCACGCAAACTTGTGTCGACGAAAGACACGACACTCATTGTCGATGGTGCGGGGGATAAGAAGGAGATCAATGCGCGCGTGAACGAGATTAAGGCGCAGATCGACAACGTGAAGAGTGATTTCGACCGCGAAAAGCTGCAGGAACGCCTCGCGAAGCTCACGGGTGGCGTTGCCGTCATCAAAGTTGGTGCCGCAACGGAAGTGGAACAGAAGGAAAAGCAGCACCGCGTGGAAGACGCACTCTCCGCAACACGTGCAGCAGCCGAGGAAGGTATCGTCCCTGGCGGAGGAACGGCCTACATCCGTTCACTCGATTCACTGGAGAAGCTTCTCAAGGCGACGAAGAACAAAGACGAGCAGATCGGCATCCAGATCGTCATGAACTCGCTCGTCGCTCCGGCCAAGAACATCGCCGAGAACGCAGGTGTCTCGGGTAGTGTCGTCGTCGACAAGATCCGTGAAGGCAAAGACGGCTTCGGCTACAACGCCCTCACGGGCGAGTACGGCGACCTCACGAAGGACATGGTCATCGATCCGAAGAAGGTCACGCGCTCCGCATTGGAGAACGCGGTCTCCGTCGCAGCAATGTTCCTCACGCTCGAAGTGGCTGTCACGGATATCCCGAAGAAAGAAGAACCGCAGATGCCGGGTGGAATGCCAGGCGGCGGGATGGACTTCTAACGGATAAATGAAGGACTTTTTCAAGAAATACGGCATTACTATTCTTATTTCAGCAATAATTCCAGGAATATTTTCAATCGGTACAACTGCATGGACTCTGAGCTACTCCTCAGAGTCTTATGCATGCGAACAGCGAAGAGCTCTAGCAAACGAAATAACAGCAATAACATATAAAATTATGCATACTGCTCAAAATAGTATTGGAATTGGTATTGGTGCTTGTTACACACCCGATGGAAAAAGAGAGAAAAGATTCCAACGTGACATTGAGTGGAACGCCGAATATTCACAAATGGCTGTTGAAGAAAACATTCTGTCTTCAAAGGTGTCAATTTTTGGGGATGAAAACTCAATTGAAGAGTTTAATGAATACCTAAATTCGATATTTGAGTTCACTAAATGCAAAGATGAAAACGACACAACTAATTATTGGAGTAAGATGGATCGAGAAACATGTGAATTTGTAAACTCAATAAACAATAGTCTAAACAATTGCTTCGACATTCAGGCGACTCCGATTACCTGCTGATAACACCGCCAGGCCCTTGGGAGGGACACTGGCGGTATTGGACGATCCGGATGCTCGCGAGGCTGTTCCTACATGTAGGCGCAGCTGGAGCGATCGGCATGCGGGCTGCGGCTGCCGCACATGGGCGGCGCACAGCGCGGGCGGTCCTTCGGTGGCTCTTGAGTGGCTTTCTCAGGCTGAGGAGCGGGTTTCACAGGGGCCACGATGGGCACCTGTTCGCCAGAACTTTGACCGAGAAGATCCAAACGACCGAAGTGGAGGCGAGCAATCATGCGTAGTACCTCATCCAAAGGGCGGATAGTCGTCCGTGACAACAGTCTGAGGAGACTGCGACGGTGCTACCATAATATGTTAAACGAGTATTTTGTCAAGTACACGTCAAGCATGGTTTGCCGCCCAGCCCTCGAGGAGGACTAGGCGGCTGACAGTGACGAAACAAACATTGAGAGCGCTAGCCTGCGGCGCACGAGCCCCGATGGAGCTGCTGCTCCGTATCGGCACCAAGGCCGCCGCGACCGCTGGCAACGTCGTAGGGTTCGCGCGCGATCACGAGGTGATTGTTCACGATCTTCGAGTGAGGCCAACCGACGCCGCGGAACAATTCGATGACCGCGTTAAGGACGGCGGTACCGAATGAGGTGGGCGTAAAAGGCACGAAGTAGTGGCGCTCGACGTCGGGCGGCTCCTTTGTAATGCCCTCGATCTGTTTGGCTCTCCTGAACAATAAGTGCTCGTTCACGAACCCAACGATGCCGAGTGCAGCGGCATGCTCGATTGTGGACGGTACTTCTTCCGGGGATCGAGCCCCTATTCGCAATTCCTTCAGACTTAACGGTCGCACCATGGGCGAAACTCCTGAATGAACGAAAACTGTCCTCCCTGACCCCGTCACACGACGGCAGGGCTGGCGTATTATTCATGAATGCCGTATTCCGTCAATACCCCTTACAGTCGCAAATCCTCGCGATGGATGACGATGTGATCTCCCCGCTTCGGCTGTTCTCGCAGGAAACGATCTGCGAGGTGATTCTCAATAACGTCCGACACGATGCGGCGTAATTCACGAGCACCGAACTCGGGACTGTAACCGCGCTCCAGCAGTGCCTTCACAGCATCAGGCTCGATGGTGATCTCGACGCCCTTGCTCTCCTTCACCGCTGCAACAACCTCCTCCACCATGAGCGATGCGATCGAAATCGCTTCGTCCCCCGTAAGCGGACGGAACACGACGGTCGCATCGAAGCGGTTCACGAATTCCGGCGTGAACGTTTTTTCGTGCAGGATGTGATCGACGAGCTCACGCGAAAATGCCTGCTCATCTGCCCCTTGCCCTGAGTTTGTCGAAGGGTTTGCAATGCGATCGCGCACGAAAAGCGCCCCGGCATTGCTCGTCGCGATGATGATCGTGTTGCGGAAATCCGTGATGGAACCATCTGTTGAGCGCAGCTGGCCTTCGTCGAGCACTTGCAGGAAGAGGTTCAGCACTTTTGGGTGTGCCTTCTCGATTTCATCGAGGAGGACGACGGAGAACGGCCGTTCCTGCACGCGTCGCGTGAGTGCACTGGAGCCCGTGCCGTCGCCGATGACATCTTGCACCGATTCTTCAGTTGAGCATCCGTTCAAATCAAGGCGAATAAGCGCATCGGCGGACCCAAAGTACTCTTCGGCGAGCACCTGGGCTGTGCGCGTCTTTCCAACACCCGTCGGCCCGAGGAAGAGAAATGTTCCAAGCGGGCGAGGGCGCGTACGCACATCAGCCGATGCACGCTTGAGCGCATCGCACAGAACACGGATGCCAGCCCGCTGACCGATCACACGCCGCTGCATCGTTTCCTCTAATTCCAAGAGCTTCGGTGCCGCTTTCGCAGAGAACTTCGACACGTCGACACGCGACTTGAGTGTAACAACGGTGCGAACATCTTCCTCCAACACGACGCGCGACCCATGGCGCATCGCTTCGCGTGCGCTGTCATCGAGCACATCGATGCACACGGCAGGATAACCCGCCTGCGGCATAAATCGGCGGCAGAGTGAAATCACTGCTTTCAGTGCTTTGTAAGAGACGATGACACCACTGTCTTCCCACCGGAACGATTCGATCGCAAGCACTTGCATCACCTCTTTATCGTCCGACGCGTTGAGGAGAATCTTCTGAAACGCTTGACTCATGAGTCCGTCTTTTTCAACCAATGTGTGTAAATCATGCGGGTCGACGATTCCGATGATGGAAATATTCGGCGCTTCGAGGCACCGCTGTAGCACGAGACGCAACTTCGGATCCGTTGCCTTGAGGAGCAGCGCTAATTCGGGGATGACGAACGCCAATCGCTCACGTTTGGCGCGAGCGAGGGCCTGGAGCAAGAACGCATCGGGGTTCGCCGTACCAGAGAGCAGAATGTCTGCGCGAAGGCGCATGAAGCGTGTGAAACGCTCATGTCGCGATCGTTCGATGTCATGGACAGCTGCGACAATGTGCCTGACAAGCATAGTCCGTCCGCTCCCTGGAGGTGCTGCAATGAGCACGTTATCGCGCCCTGACTCGCGAAGCGCATGAACCGATGCCTCAACGGCAGAGCGATGGAGAATTGTCACATCCGTCGGATCCCACCTCTCTGCACGAATATCGGTCGTCAGGAGATCGAGGGCATCGGTGTATCCGCGTGCCCACGATTGCCCGAACATATCACCCTCTTTGATCCCTTCCGGTGACCACGGACCTGGGCGATTACTCCAGCGGGCATACATGCGCTGGCGCAGGGCTACTTGCCACAGATCGTTCACATCCGCATCGGCGGTTTGAAGCAATCGAAGACCGGTTTGTGTGCCAAGCAATGCCACCATCACATGAATGGGTTCAATGCGAACATCACGAAATTCTCGACGCACATCATCGGCATGCGACAAGAGCTCTGGGAGCGACAGCACTTCCGCTTCTGCATCGAATGCGCTCGCGAGGGTCGTGCGGTCGATCATCAGCTCGCCAATCACAAAGCCAGCATGCGGCGATGCTAGAACGGCACTTAAAAGTTCTCTCGCCGTAAGTGTTTCGCGATGTGAGCCACGAGGAATGCACGTTGGCGAGAGCACATCGATCGGTAATCCGGCTCCTGTGTCGTTGTCGATGACGTCCTTGCGGAACAGTACGGCAATGTACGGCAGCGTGACAAAGAAGATCGGGAGGATGTACCACACAAGCGCGCACACAACGCCAATGACAAGCGCAACAAGCGTGAGAATGGAACCAGCAACGACTGCTGCAAGACGAACCACACACCCGACACCACGCGAGAGGAGGTTCAGGGACCACGCTTCAAGCCTTGCCTCGATCGAACGTGTTCGCCCTTCGTCGAGAATGTTCTTCCACGGCGAGAACAGCGTCTTCAAGAGGAAGATAATGGAGAAACTTTCGAAGATCGCTGCTGCGTAGCGGATACCCCACAGGATGAGGCTCCACGGCTTATCGAGGAGGTACCACCGCAGGAAGGCGGGAACCGGTCGCAAACGGGGTGTATGGGGGTTCATGAAATCTTCTGAGTATAGCACAAAACAGCTATAGTGGCGAGGTATGACGAAGCCTGCGTATATCGTCCTCGAAGGCCCCGATGGAGGCGGTTCCACGACCCATGCAAAACTGCTGTGCGAAAGCCTGAGAAAAACAGGTCTCGACCTCGTCCAGACGGCAGAACCGACGACCGGACCGATTGGCACAATGATTCGTACACATCTGCGAGGGACGGGCATGCCACCAGATGCACTCCAGATGCTCTACTCGGCCGATCGTGCATGGCATATGTCGAAAGTCGTGCGGCCTGCTCTCGCCGAGGGAAAGCTCGTCATTGGAGAACGCTGCCATCTTTCGACGCTCATCTACGGCGAAGCCCTTGGACTCGATGTTGAATGGTTAGAAAACATGAACGTAACGTTTGTGGAACCCGACCTGACGCTCATTCTGATGCCTCCATTCGAGGTGTGTGCTGAACGACTGGGCATTCGCGACCGCGACATCCTCGAAGGTGATAGTTTTCAAAAAAAAGTACATGCGATCTATGAGCGTTACGTACAAACACATCCTGAGATGATTTTGATCGATACCTCAGGCGAGAAACTGTCGACTGCTAAACACATCCTTGAAACAGTCGAGCGATTCCTCTCTTCACAGTAAGCACGTACACTTCACCTATGCCAGCTCGACTCCTCGCAGGCAAAGTGCACGCTGATGTGCTTCTCGCACAGCTTGCTCCAGCAGCCAAGAAACTTTCGCCGCAGCTCGTGATCGTCCAAATTGGTGATGATCCGGCAAGTGCAACCTACATTCAAAAGAAAATCACTGCCGGAGAGAGTATCGGTATTCGTTGTACGCATGAAAAGCTCGCACCCACAACGACGACTGATCAACTGCTCGAAACGATCACGCGCCTGAATGCCGACGATGATGTCACGGGCTACATCATCCAACTCCCCGTCCCTCCTGAAATCTGGGCAGCATTCGAAACGATCACCGCTGCGATTGATCCATCGAAAGACGTCGACGGATTCACGGCGGAGAACTTCGGCACTATGGCACTCCGCGGCGGCTCGGAATTCCTCCCTCCAGCAACAGCTGCCGGCGTCATTCACCTCCTTGAAAGCGAGAAAATCGCTATTGCTGGCAAGCACACTGTCATCGTCGGTCGAAGCAACCTTGTCGGCAAACCGCTCTCGCTGATGTTCCTCAATCGCGATGCGACGGTGACGGTCTGTCATAGTAAGACGAAGAACCTTGGCGACATCACACGCTCGGCTGATATTCTCGTCAGCGCTGTCGGGAAACCCGGCCTCATCACTGCCGACATGGTGAACGAGGGCGCAACCGTCGTCGATATCGGCACAACGCTCGAGAACGGCAAACTCATCGGCGATGTCGACTTTGAAACAGTCTCAAAGAAGGCTTCAGCGATCACGCCCGTTCCAGGAGGGGTCGGCCCTCTCACTGTTGCGTGCCTCCTGAAAAATGTGATCGAAGCAGCGAACCGGTGACCTTACGAAAAGCGTCGTACGAGACGGTCGAACCACAAAATCGTAGCGCTCACGTAGCCCATAGCCCTATCACCGATAGTTCTTTCTCTTGGTACAATTTTCTCCAATTCGATAGTGTGATCTTCATGAGGAGGAACGATCTTCGGTTTCTGTGCACGACGCGCAGATTCCATTTCAAATAGTTGCTTGCGTGCACGATGCTCCTCCTTCGATCGAACGTTATGCTCTCTCACATGAATTTGGTGATCAACGAACGCACGCACTTGCGGTGATGTGATACACGGTGCATCAGCTCCTTGTGTAACCACTTCAGCAAACACTTCCACCGGAAATGAACGTAAAACCTTTTGCACGTGTGATTTCCCCAGTGGCGCAGCAACGTTCAAACGATGATACACACATTCTCCACCAGAGTGTTTTAGTAAATCTTTCAAGGCACATGCAGTAACACATGCCGGATATGCCAGGCGCTCAGCCGATCCATCGCTCACCACTTGCCGCGGTTCTTCAGGATGTTGTAGCGCAGCCTCGATGGCCGTCGTTTCCATAGGATGACCTTACTTTTGTCCTCTTCTAACAAGGGGTCAAGGGTGAACACTATTCTGTACATAGAGCCTTTTTGTTTGATCAAGTAGGGTATTCAAGCAGTACCATTGAGTACTCCGCTTCCTCATGAACACATTTTTTACTCATCCTTCGGCAAGCTCAGGACAGGCTCAGCTCACCATGACAGCCCAGGCGCGGAGCGCTTGGATCAGGTCGTCGATATCCCCTTCCATGATGCCAGGCAAATTGTGGAAGTTTTCACCAATGCGATGATCCGTAAGACGATCCTGCGGAAAGTTATACGTGCGAATCTTGTCGCTGCGATCACCCGATTTCACCTGGCTCGATCGCAATGTACCAACCGCCGCCTCGCGCTTCTCTCGCTCGTGTGCCGCCAACTTGCTGCGGAGCATCTCCATCGCACGCGCACGGTTCTGCAACTGCGATCGCTCTGTCTGACACGCGACGACAATTCCTGACGGCACGTGCGTGATACGGACCGCGCTCTCGGTTTTGTTCACGTGCTGCCCACCGGCCCCACCGCTGCGATACGTATCGACGCGCAGATCTTCATTGCGAATCGGCACATCGCGTTCTTCCATCACAGGGAGCGCCGCAACAGAGGCTGCAGACGTGTGAATGCGCCCTTTGCTCTCGGTCGCAGGAATGCGCTGCACGCGGTGCACACCGCCTTCGTAGCGAAGATGCCCGTATGCCTCGACGCCTTCGACACGGACAATTGCCTCTTTGATCCCTCCTTGCTCCGCGTCGGACTTATCGAGGAGCACCGTCTTCCATCCCTTGCGTTCTGCGTAGCGCAAGTACATGCGCAAGAGCTCAGCGGCGAAAAGCGACGCTTCTTCTCCGCCCGTTCCGGCACGGACTTCAAGGAGCGCGTACTTCTGGTCCAGCGGATCGCGGGGTGTGAGGAGTTGCTGAATACGCTCCTCAAGCTGATCAAGCTTCTCCCGTGCCTCGCGTTCCTGCGCAGCAGCGATGTCGACCATGCCCGGGTCTGACTTGGCATCCTGAGCATCGGCAAGCGATTGCTGAGCGGACGTCAGTTCCGCCTTCAATTGAACGGCTGTTTCAAGCTCGGCCATGCGTTTTCCGATGCGCGCGATTTCCGCAGGATGCGAGTACACCGTCGGATCCTGCAGTGACTGCTGCAGCACGGCATACTCATCGACCAGCGGCTGCAAACGATCCTGCATAGCGTTACTTGATGGACGACGGATTCAGCGCGTCGAATGAAAAGCAGTGATCCCCTGCCGGGTGGTTCCAGAAAATGTCATATTCCTGGTCCCGCTCAGCACCGAATATGGCACAGAGCGAGAAATCCGTTCCGTCAACAATGTAACGGTATTCAGCACCACTGATCGGATCGGCGATCGTCGGTCGCTGGTACTGCGCTTGATCGACAACCTCCTGCAGCGTTGCGGGAAGCGGGTTCGGCAAGCGCGTATAGGGTCTTCCGTTGTTGTAGCGATCGGTTCCCTCGTACACGATGTTGTAGATCTCCTGCTGAATCGTCCGGAGATGCTGCACACGAACATCATCCAGACGCTTGAAGCGTTGCTCGAACGGCGAATCGATGACGAACATCCCCCACAGCACCACTCCGATGACGATCAACCAGGACGGAACCACGAACACTCGATGAAGCTTGGACGAGCGCGAATCCTGTGGCGGAAGTTTTAACGCAAGGAAGTAGTAGCTGAAGACCATGCCAGCAACGACGAGGACAACGAGCACTTTGAGGATGAATCGAACCGTAATCTCCCCTTCGAGCAGGTAAAAAAGTAGCGTAATGCCATCCCCGACCAGAACCCCAGCTGTAACAAACAGCGTCAAATACGTCAGCCAGCGGCGAACAGGGCTCCAAGCACGCTCGGGTGACTTCGCAATCTCCCGCATGATGATCCGCGACATCCAGACGAAGACGGGGAACGAGACGATGATCGTCGCGATGAACCAACGAATGAACGACGAATCGTCGTAGTACGTGTAATCAAACGCCGGATCGGCGAAGAGTCTATTGAGATACTCGAATACAAGAACAAGCACGCTTACAACGCTTGCATAGAGCGTGACAAACGCAAGAAGGTGGAAGAATGCCTCGCGAGCGCCTCCTCGGTCTTCCGGCGCCGGTATGGGCATATCGAGTGTGGCTTCCGTTAGAGCCTCGACAATGTCTTTCTCCTTCCATCCCGAGGATACAAGGAGCATACGAATAGTCTGGTGGTCCATGCCTTTCGAGCGGGCGTGGGCAATGAACGTCTGCAGGGAGGAGTTTGGCATGGGTTGATCGTACCACTCCCCCATGGCCTGGTCGATGAATGTCGAGAGCGATCTGTAGCAGCGCAGTACGAGAAAGAAGGCGATTCGTAACACAAATATCGACGCATTCCTCGGCACATCGCTTCGCACGTCCTGACGATGCATCGTCGCGAGTGTGTGATGGACGCATATTTCTTTCTCTCCCTCTTCATCTCTCTCTTTGCTGTCTATTTCCCTTTCTCTCTCTTTCTATTTCTCACGCTTTGT
>CAYQJY010000037.1:0-10695 GCA_964418005.1 uncultured Candidatus Peribacteria bacterium | reverse complement strand
GTGGGAGGCGGATGCGCGCAACACCGAAGAGGCGATGACCGCACTCCAGGAGATGGTGGGGCTGGAGACGCCGCCCAAGCGGATCGAGGGCTACGACATCTCGCACCTCGGTGGCACGGAGACAGTCGGGAGCATGGTTGTTGCGGTCGATGGTAAGCCGCGGAACGATCATTATCGTAACTTCACCATCCGCACGCTGCAGAAAGGGGATATCGACGATTATCAATCCCTGCGCGAAGTGCTGACACGTCGGTTCCGTCATCTCGTGGGCGGTATCAAGGCGGAGGAAGCGAGATGGAGCGCTGAGGGGCTTGCCATTCGCAAAGCGAAAAAAGCGGATAGAGAGAAAGTGGGAGAGTGCGACGAGGCATACGTGATGGAGAAGGAGGGGGAGGTCGTCGCTGTCGCGACACTGACGGAAAAAGACGGTCACTGCGAACTCTCACAACTTCGCATTGATCCGTCGTACGCCGAGGGGCCGCTTGGATCGTTCCTTCTTCGGAAAGTCCTCCAGGGAGCAAAAGAGAAGGTGTACGCCATCGTGGATGTACATCTTGAATCGGCCTATGCGGCGATCGGGTTCAGACATGTGCAACGCGCACCGAAGACGTTCGAGGGTCGTCTCTCCGAAGAGAAGCTTCTTATGGTATGCGATCCAAAGGACCAAAAATCCGACGTATCGCTCACGACCTTTCCCGACTTGCTCGTGATCGACGGCGGGAAAGGCCAGCTGGGTGTTGCAGTCGATGCGCTGAAGGCATGGAATCTACAGATTCCTGTCATTGCTCTCGCAAAAAGGGAAGAGGAGGTCTTCGCACCAGGGCGCGATGAACCCATTCCCTTTAAGGAAGATAGTCCTGCGAAGTTCCTTCTCATGCGCTTGCGTGACGAAGCACATCGCTTTGCGAATAGACACCGGGAGAAGCGAGCGTGGAAGACGTTTGTGAGTGATTGAAATGTGATATTCGTATGATGGTATGCATATCAAAACGGCCCTATCCCATAGTATCGATTTTTTGAAATCAGCGGTTTGTTTTCCATTCCTGAAACATCATTCGTCCGATGTGCCATCGTCCCTTTACGCGAAACGCAGGCACTGATTGCTGCTTTGCTGCATTTGTAAGACTCTGTGCAGTACGATCGGGAAATTTCTTCCCAAGCGTGCTGAGAAGCATGATGTCGTCGCCACGGAGGTATGCGATGCGTTTGTGGAGACTCTCCTTGAGTAGGAGGCTGAAAATCCGCTCGAATTCCTTCGTGGAGCGATCGTCATCGTAGTGCGCGAGCGATGCATAATACTTCCTCTTCTCTTTATTGCGCACAATCACGGGGGGATAGCCGTATGATTTCAATTGAAACTGCATGAGTGCGCGCCCAACACGTCCGTTGCCGTCGCAGAACGGGTGAATGTGTTCAAATTCCAGATGAAACTGTATGATTCGTTGCAGGGGATTCGAATCGGACACATGGAACGCGTCGAGTGTGTTCGCTATTCGCTCTGGAACATGAACGGGGGCCGGAGCGATATGGCGACCGACACGAACATACTCGTCTCCTTGGCGGAGGCGTCCGGCGATTCCTTCATTGATATGACTGAGGAGCGTCTTGTGTACAAGGAGGATGAGATCGACTGTGAGCGGTTCCTGTTGTCGAACTTTCTCGTTCAAGTACTCCGTTACTTTCGCGAGGTTGATCGCCTCAAATACTTCGCGTTGCGTATGGAAAGGCGGAATTTCCTGATGAAAAAGAATACGTTCCGTTTCATCGAGTGTGAGCGTCGAGTTCTCGATGGCGTTTGAGTTGTACACTGCTTCCGGCAGCTCGGTTTCTTCCAGGAGCATCAGCAGGGATTCTTTTCCTTTCCGCCGTTCATGGAATTCCTGAACCAGTGCGTCGATGCTTTTGAGGGTCGTTCCGTGCATTTTCATAGTGAAAATATAGATTCATAATACATTTTTCATGTACAAAATCAAGCATAAATTGACTAAAATTGAAAATAAGACAAAATGTCTCTGCTCCTTCAGAGCATCGGATTCAGGAAATGAGGCAGGCCTTGAGCGCCGTAAGCGACGTTGGAGGCCTGTCTCAATGCAGAGAAAGGACCGAGCCCACGGTATGGGTTATAGGAGAAACATCATGTCGCGGTTATTGAAAGCGCTCTCGAAGTCGAACGAGGTCCTGCGCATCTTGATCGAGGAGGAAGGGCTCACGGACAGCGAGTTCCTGCTCCCTCTCGACGATCGGGTGCTCGCGCGATGGATTGTTCAACAATGGAAGCGCGGTCCGCAATCGCCGCAGAATATGTCGCCGGAATCGTCAGCACGGGAAGCAGTACCCAATGTTCCCGACTCCGACAGCCACGCTCGTTGCCGCGAACTGTTCGGTGCAGATTTTTTCGGAATGTCCGAAGTCGTCTCGTCGTACGGGTATGGATTTTCGGCGAAAGAATCGGAGGAGCGTAAGTCCGTTCGGATCCTCGGTCACGACGGGGCGACGCTTCTTTCCGAAGAGCGATCATGGGAGGCCATTCGGCGATGTCGCGACGAAGCGCCGGGGCAGTTCGTTCTGTGCGCCGGCGTTCCGCACTCCGTGTGCGACGTGCATGCGAAGCACGCGGATGTGTTTTACCCCGATCTCCGGAAGAATCCGTGGTTCGGTGAAACAGAGCAGCACGAGTGGTCAAAGCGCGTCATGCGCGACAGCTGGCTCGTGCTCGCGAAGGATGTCATTCCCGATTCGTGGGACATGTCCTCCGTCGACCAGGAGCAGTGGCTTCCCACGAAGCATCCGTGCCGACGGTTCGCCCTGCCGGAGCACATCGCCTACGGCTCGGTCCTCTGCGCGAAAGCCACCCAAGGACGCATGCGTCTCTATTGCGGTGAACGCTGGGGCCGCACGCTCCAGCGGACGGCTCGCGGCTTCCTGGTGGACGTGGGGTTTCGTCCCGAGGGTCTCGACGTCGGCCACTGGGACGGCGGCGCGGGCTGGGACCACGGGGTTCCGTCCCTCTGGACTTCCTGAACTTGATCGTTCTGTTTACGTGCATATTGCGTACGTAGACATCCATCGGCGGTTTCATGCATGTGCATGAGCCGCCGTTTTTTCATGTCATGCATCGATACGCCGCCGGCCTGACGCGTTTTTACTCTTTGCAAGAGTTCCCGTTCGCATCCCTCTTCCTCTCGGAGTATAATTCCGTCCGCTTCCTTTCCCAATCTCACTATGCGCAAACTAACTCTCCTCCTCGGCGCCATGGGCGGCGCGATGGCCGGTTATGTCTTCAGCAACAAAGGTCTCCGTGACGAGCTCGCCAAAGCGAAGGATGCCGAAGCCGCGGGCAAGGTCTTGGCGAAGCACCTGGCAAAGGACGGAAAGCAGGTGGGCAATGAGGTGAAGAAGTTCATCGAGAGCGATGAGGTCCAAGACAACCTCCAGAAGGCGAAGAAGTACGCGATGGAGCAGGCCAAGGAGTTGCAGAAGAACGCGATGGCGTTGATGCAGCAAGGCCAGGAGGAAGTCGCGTCCTACGCCAAGAAGACCGTGAAGAAGGCCTCGAAGAAGGTGAAGTCCAGGCGCTGACAATCGCTTCCTCTTGCCGGGGGTGCATCATGCCTGCATCATGTGCGGGCTTTTCATTCCCTGCTTTCTATGTCCTTCATACAGACTCTGTTGGTTGTTTTTAGCTCGGGCGTCGTCTCGCTCGCGGGCGCCGGTGTGCTTCGCGCATACATCGGCAAGGCTCCGTCGGGTGACGAGAAGATGCGCGGCATCGCCGCGAAGATTCGCGAGGGCGCCATGGCGTTCCTCCAGCGCGAGTACTCGGTCATCGTGCCGTTTGTGCTCGTTGTAGCATTGCTGCTCTACATCTTCCTCGATGCGGGCGCTCTCACGAATACACCCGTCTGGCACCAACCATTCACTGCCTTGAGCTTCATCATCGGTGCGTTCTGTTCAGGTCTTTCGGGGTTCATTGGTATGCGCACCGCAACCATCGCGAACGTTCGCACGGCTGAGGCCGGCAAGACGAGTGTGACAAAGGCTCTTCAGGTGTCGTTCTTCAGTGGTGCGACGATGGGTCTCGCTGTGGTCGGTCTCGCACTCATCGGTTTCGTCGGCGTGCTCCTCGTACTCCTGCAAATGACCGATATGGAAACAGCGATCAAGGCTCTCACAGGCTTCGGTTTCGGCGCCTCGGTGGTAGCGCTGTTCGCTCGCGTGGGTGGCGGTATCTACACGAAGGCAGCAGATGTCGGAGGTGACCTCGTGGGGAAGGTGGAGGCAGGGATTCCGGAGGACGATCCACGAAACCCGGCAACGATTGCCGATAGCGTCGGCGACAACGTTGGCGACGTCGCGGGCATGGGGGCGGACCTCTTTGAAAGTTACATCGGCGCAATTCTTGCGACGATGCTCGTCGGGCTGCACCTCTCGGTCGCGAACATCGATCCTGCAGCCTTCCTTCTCTATCCGCTGCTGCTCTGCGCAGTGGGTGTCGTCGCGTCGATCCTCTCGCTCGGTGTGGTGCGCACAACCAACCCCGACAATGTTCAAGGCGCACTGAAGAACGGCATGATCGTCTCGGGTGTCCTCTTCCTCGTTGGAGCATTCGCGCTCACCTGGGTCTGGTTCCCGCGCGAGTACGGGATGCGCATCTTCTGGGCTGTCACATCCGGTCTCGTTGCCGGCGTACTCGTCGGTCTCCTGACCGAGTACTACACGGCCAGCAAGTATCGTCCGGTGAAGAACCTGGCCAACTCGTCGAAGACGGGTCCGGGCACGGTGCTCATTGAGGGTCTTGCCCTCGGCTACGAATCGACGGCTCTTCCGATAATTGTGATCGTTCTCGCCATGGGCATTGCTTACGCCTTCGGTGGTCTCTATGGGATTGGCGCAGGTGCGGTGGGGATGCTCGCGACGCTTGGCATGACGCTTGCGATCGATGCATTCGGTCCTGTGGCCGACAATGCTGGTGGTATCGCGGAGATGGCGGGTCTCCCTCCGGAAGTGCGCGAGCGTACAGACGCCCTCGACTCCGCTGGTAACACGACCGCTGCCATCGGTAAGGGCTTTGCCATCGCCGTCGCTGGTTTCATGTGCTTGGCGCTCTTCGGTGCGTTCAAAGAAGACTCGGGTCTCACGGCCATCGACGTCAGCAAATCATCGACGCTCATTGGTCTCCTCCTCGGCGGTATGCTGCCGTTCCTGTTCTCCGCGCTCACGATGCGCGCAGTCGGCCGTGCAGCGATGGAAATCGTGGAGGAGGTCCGGAGGCAGTTCCGCGAGATTCCGGGCCTCATGGAAGGAAAGGCGGATAGCGATCCTGCCCAGTGCGTTTCCATCGCCACGAAAGGCGCGATCAAGCAGATGATGATGCCAGGGCTCATTGCCGTCGTTTCCCCGGTGCTCACGGGTTTGCTCCTCGGCCGCGAAGCCTTGGGCGGCCTCCTCGCTGGTGCACTCGTTTCGTCGATCATGCTCGGCATGTCGATGGCCAACTCCGGCGGCGCGTGGGACAACGCGAAGAAGTTCATCGAGAAGGGCAATCTCGGCGGCAAGAAGAGTGATCCTCACAAGGCTGCGGTCGTCGGTGACACCGTTGGCGATCCGTTCAAGGACACATCCGGTCCGTCGCTCAATATCCTCGTAAAGCTCATGACGATGATGTCCGTCGTTACGGCCACGCTCTACGGGGCACAGGGCTGGATCCTTTGAGCATCAATGCGCATCGAAAAAGACCGTCCGAGTGGGCGGTCTTTTTACACCTGTGGTAACAAGCCAGCCTTTCTGGCCAGTTCGTCGTAGTGCCGCTGTCCGCTTACCGTGGGGTACCGCGCGCGCGTGCAGGCATGGCAGAGATGCGCGTCATCGATGCCGAGAACGTCCGAGACCATCGATACCGGCAGGAATTTGACGGAGTCCGCTTCCAGATCCTTCGCCATCGCCGATTCGATTTCTTCCTGATTGGCGCCATCCTGTTCCATGTGCCGAAACTTCGTCATCCAGAGTTCGTCGACCGTTGACATGTTAATGCCGTAGAAGCACGGCGCGACGACCGGAGGGAATGCGATGCGGACGTGGATGCTCTTCGGTTGGGCATCGGGTTTCTCGCGCACTTTTTGGATGATCCGCCGCATAGTCGGACCTCGAACGATGCTATCGTCCACCAGGACCATGTGGTGGCCTCCCATCAGGTCGTGCTTAAAGAAATACTTCTCATCGACTTTGCGTTGCCGGTGTTCCGTTTCGGCAATGAATGTCCGTGGCACTTTCTTTTCCTTGCGGTTACGGACGATGCCCCCGACGTGACTAAGGAGCGACAGCGTGTGCTGATAGCCGTCCGCGATAGCCATCGCGGAGTTCGGCACGGGAACGATGATCGGCTCGATATTTTGCTCGGCCCACAATTCTTCATCCAATTCTGCTAAGCGTTCGCCTGCGCGATGCCGGACGGTGTAGACGGCCGCGCCGTCGAGTTTGGACCAGCGTTTGGCGAAGTACCACCACTCAAAAATGCAGTGTGCGGGTGTTGCTTGCGCGATCTGGTGTGATATGGGCTCCCTGCCGCGTTGGAGTTCGATCAGCTCACCGGGTTTCACGTTTCGCATTTGCACCATATTTCCCAAAGCTTGGCGTATAGCATTGTCTTCGGACGCGACAACGACGACATCATCTTTCCGTCCGATAATGAGGGGATGCATGCCACGCTGATCGCGCCAGACCATTCCTGATCCGTCACGCCGCAATGCCGCGATATTGTGCGCGCCATCGAGGTTTTCCCAGATTGATTCAACAGCTCCTTTGATATCCTTGCCTTCTTTGAATCGCAGCTGAAGAAGGCGGCCGATGGCGTCCGTGTCGCTCGCGATATCGCCATTTTCCCCTGCTGCTCCCAAAAGTTTCCGGATCGCCGAATCGTCGATGTTGCCGTTATGGCCGATGGCCAGTTCATGCGAAGGAATTTTCGACGAATAATGGAACGGTTGAGCCGCGTCATATCCGGCTCTGCCGCTCGTTTGGTAGCGATTGTGAATGAGGGCTGCGGTACCGAAACGGGTTTCAGAAATTTTCTTCAGTACCACGCTTGCCAGTCCGACCTTCTTCTCGAGGCGTAACGAGTCGCCTTCGCCGAGGTACGCAATGCCGGCAGCATCCTCTCCTCGGTTTTCTTGGTGGCACGCGATGGCATACGCCATTGGGACGACGTTTTTTGTCCCGGGAATGTGGTAGGTCATCGCGATACCGCAGTTATGTTCCAGTTCTTCCATGGGTTCGTCAGTATGCATCTTTTTCCCTCTCCTTTCCACTGAAGTGCGACGGTCTGCCGTTGCGTTCCCGTACCTGCCGGGTACTATCCGCTCGGGCTCTTCCCCCGGTTCCGCCCAGTTTCCGCTATGGCCAAGAAGTCTGCACAGCCGCGCTACGTGATTGTCACCGGAGGCGTCTGCAGCAGTCTTGGTAAAGGGATCGCCGCCGCATCGATCGGGGCGATTTTGAAGGCTGCGGGATTGAAGGTATTTGTCTTGAAACTCGATCCGTACCTCAATATCGATCCTGGGACGATGTCACCGTTCCAACACGGCGAAGTCTTTGTGACTGATGACGGCGCGGAAACGGACCTCGATCTGGGGCACTACGAACGGTTCATCGACGAGCCGATGAGCAAGCTCTCGACCGTCACAACAGGGAAGATCTACACCGAGGTGCTCGCCAAGGAACGAAAAGGGGACTTTCTCGGCGGGACGATCCAGGTCGTGCCGCACATTACGGATGCTATCAAAGCGTCGATGAAACGTGCTGCTCTAGAGAGCGGCTGCGATGTCCTCATGGTGGAAATTGGTGGGACGGTGGGGGACATCGAAGGCGAACCATTTCTCGAGGCAGTGCGCCAGCTGAAAGGGGAGCTTGGTCCCGGCCAAATTTTTCATGTGCACCTCACGCTCTTGCCGTACCTGGCCGGGAGTAAGGAACTGAAGACGAAGCCGACACAGCTCTCGGTGCGCGAATTGCGGCGTATCGGTTTGCATCCAGATATGATCCTTGCCCGTGCGGACTACGACATTCCCGCCGATCTCCTCGGAAAGATTTCGAAGTTCTGCGACGTCGCGCGCGAGGCCGTCGTTCCGGCACCGACCCTCGATTCGATCTACGACGTGCCAGAGAATTTTCAGCGTTACAACGTGGGGCAGCTCATTGGTGAGCGTCTTGGTTTTGGCAAGCTGAAGCCGAACATGAAGCCGTGGATCGATGGCGGAAAGCGTCACAGCGCGGCGAAAAAAATTGTGACCATCGCGCTCGTTGGCAAGTACACGAATCTTGAGGATGCGTACATCAGTGTCATCGAGTCGATCAAATCCGCGGCAGTGTTCGAAGGACGGCATGCAAAAATCCTGTGGGTCGATAGCGAGAAACTTGAGAAGGATGACAAGTCCGAATGGGCCAGGTTGAAGACGGCCGACGGTGTTCTGGTTCCCGGCGGGTTCGGCAAGCGCGGCATCGAAGGAAAAATCAAAGCGGCCCGCTACGCCCGCATCGAGAAGGTCCCGTACCTCGGCCTGTGCTTGGGTGCGCAAATCCTTGCGATCGAATTCGCGCGATCGACCCTGGGTGATCCGTTGCTCACGAGCGAGGAGTTCGATGAAGAAGGGAAGCTTGGACGCGACAAATACGTCGTGCACTTCTTGCCGGGCCAGAGCAAAGAGCGGGAGAAAGGTGGCACGCTGAGGCTTGGTGCATACGACTGTAAGCTTCTACCGGGCTCCGTTGCAGCCAAGGCCTACGGAAAGCCTGTCATCAGCGAGCGTCACCGCCATCGGTATGAGTTCAACGAAGCGTTCCAGAAGGATCTGGAGGCCAACGGGTTGGTCTTTTCGGGTGTGTGGAAGGAGCGTGGACTGATGGAGATCGTGGAGGTGAAGAGCCATCCGTTCATGCTTGGGAGCCAGTTCCACCCGGAGTTCAAAAGCAGGCCGCATCGGCCCCATCCGCTCTTTGCTGCATGGATGGCTGCCATAGCCAAAAAATAAGATTTGACACCGCCTAATCCGGGGATAGAATCTCGGTCCTTTCGGCATCGGCCGAAGGGAGAAAGGAGGCTCCTTCTCATGAACGGACCAAGTTCCCTTCAATGGGTAAGTCTACGGATCGCGATCTGGTTTCGCTTCCTGCACTCGCAGGCTGCGCACCAGTTGGCATTACGCCTACGCACGGCAATCAACCACTCCGTAGTGCAACGACTGACCGTTCAACAAAGAGTGCTGCGATGGACATCCATGGTCTATCCGTCGCAACACCGCCTGCACACCGCCCCATCCGGGACGATGTGCTGGTACAACCCCAGAGATGACCCCCGCTCCGCGTCGGTCAGCCTCTCGTGAGTGACCTCTTCTCGTTTCCTCAACCGACCCCTCGGCGGCCATAGTGCCGTCGGGGGGTCTCGTCTATTTCCCGTACGCCGTTTACACTGCAATCCATGCATCACATCCTCATCGTCGGCGGGGGATTCGGCGGATTGACCGCCGCGGCTGCGCTCGCACGGCAACGACTTCCCGATATCGATATTACGCTCATCACGGAACACCCGTGGGTGACGTACTATGGTGCCTTGTATCGCTTGCTTCGCGGCAAGCCCATAGCGCAGGTGTGCATCCCGCTCTCACTCGTTGCCCCGAGATCCGTGCGTGCCGTGTTTGATCGTGCCCTGTCGATCGATCCCGTTGCCAAGACCGTGACCGGTGCGGCGGGCACGTATTCGTACAACACGCTCATTGTCGCGGCCGGCAGTGAACCGGCGTTCTTCAACATTCCCGGCATGGACGAACATGCCTTGCGGATGATGACCGTTCGCGATGCATTCGACATCCGCGAAACCGTGTCGCGCCGAGTGGCGGCCATGAAAGGTGCTTCGCCGGAGCGTTCTCGGGTACTGGGGCGTTTCGCCGTCATCGGCGGCGGGGCCACCGGTGTGGAGATTTCTGGCGAATTGCTGCCGTTCGCCCGTTCGGTTGCGGTACAGGAAGGAGTCGACCCGTCGTTCATCGAGGTCGATTTGATCGAAGCGACCGACACGCTGTTCCCGCCGGGCGGACCGGTGACGTCAGCGAAGGTGCTTGCTCGGTTGCGATCACGCGGCGTGAACGTGCGCATGTTACATGCCGTCGCATCGGTGCATGCCGAAGAAGTGCGATTTAAAGATGGTACGAAGCTCGATGCCGCCACGGTGATATGGACTGCTGGTGCACAAGCGAGTTCGCTTCTGGCGGCGATCCCGGGGCTCGAACGCGATAAGCGGGGGAGAGGCGTTGTTGATGAGCACCTGCGCGCCAAGGGTGTGAGAGATGTGTATCTCCTCGGCGATTGTGCGTCGACGAAGTTCTCCGGCATGGCGCAGACGGCCGTCGGTGACGGTGCGTTCGTCGCTCGTGTTCTCGTCGCTGAAAGGCAGGGGAAACCACAACCCGCGTACGTGCCCGCTGTTCCCGCATTCGCACTTCCCGCTGGTGGATACTGGGCCGCCGTGAAGGTGGGGCCTATTCATCTGTACGGGTTTTTGGGGTACGTCCTCAGGCGCCTTGCCGATATCCATGTCTACACGCTTATTCTTCCCTGGCGCCTCGTGCCCGCGGCGTTCTTCGGCACGATCCCACTGAAGAAGTACGGGATATCGTTCGCATTATACGATTAATATAGCCTGCTTCG
>CAYQJY010000036.1:0-10762 GCA_964418005.1 uncultured Candidatus Peribacteria bacterium | reverse complement strand
GAAGCCGCATGCCAGGACCGCCGCGACAACGACGGCGACGGACTCGTGGACTGGCCTGCCGATCCGGGCTGCACGAACGCGCTCGATACCGACGAGTTCAACGCACCGCTCGCGCAGTGCCAAGATGGACAGGACAACGACTTCGATGGTCGCACGGACTTCCCGCAGGATCCGGGCTGTGCCTCGCCGACGGACTCCAATGAAGCGGATGATCCGGCCTGCAACGATCGTCGCGACAACGATGGCGACGGGTTGATCGACTTCCCGCTCGATCCGGGATGCCAAAACCCCGCCGACACGGACGAAACGGATCCGTTTGTTCCTCAATGCAGTGACGGACGCGACAACGACTTCGACGGCAAGACCGACTTCCCGCAGGACGCCGGCTGCAACGGCCCGACGGACAACAACGAAGCGGATGACCCCGTTCAGTACGGCTGTATCGAAATCCAGAAGGACACGTTCGATCCGCACGGTTCGCCGTTGCCGATTGCCGCGCAGTTCACCTTCATCCTCGACGCCACGCGCGTCGCCTACAACGACGCTTCGGGTCGCGCCCGCTTCGACCAGGTTCTCGCCGGTCAGCATGGGGTCGCTGAGATCATCCCGTCGGGATGGTCGCAGCTCTCCATTTCGCCGCAGAACGGCGTCGTGACGGTGACCCCGGGCACGAACTGTGCCCGCGTCACATTCCGCAATCGCCAAGTCTTCGTCGCCAACGCACAGTGCAGCGACGGCTACGACAACGACGGTGACGGCCTCACGGACTTCCCGGCCGATCCGGGCTGCTCCGGCCCCGCGGACAACGACGAGTACAACACGACGTTCGTACCTCAGTGCCAAGACGGCATCGATAACGACGGCGATGGACTCCGTGACTTCCCGCAGGATCCAGGATGCGCTAGCAGCGACGACAATAATGAGCAGAACCAGACGATCCTCTACGCCTGCAATGACGGCAACGACAACGACGGCGACGGCAAGATCGACTTCCCGCTCGATCCGGGCTGCACGAGTACGACAGATAACGACGAGTTCAACACCATTCTCGTCGTCGCCTGCAGCGACAACGTCGATAACGACGGCGACGGCCTGAAGGACTATCCGGCGGATCCTGGTTGTTCCAGCGCGAACGACACGGATGAGTTCAACTTCCGCGCCCCGCACTGCAGTGACAACATTGATAACGACGGCGATGGCCTGAAGGACTATCCGCAGGACACCGGCTGCACGACTCCATGGGACGACAACGAATGGAACGACCGTTACTGGGTCGACCGCTGGAGGCAGTGGTGGAACTGGAACTGGTGACCTCACCCGGCGCGCGACGCGCCACCCTCTCCTACCCGCGCCAAACGCCGGCTAGGAGAGGGTTTTTATAATTCCAGGACGAACTCCTTCACGATCTCCGGCACCACGGCATACAACCCCTCCATCGCTTTCAGTTCTTCTGCAGAGAACGCGCTCGTCACCCACGACGCGAGGTCGACCTTCTCGGGCTTCGGGCCGATGCCAAGGCGCAGGCGCGGGAAGCCTTCGCCGATGTGTTCGATCACGGACTTGAGACCATTGTGTGTGCCAGCGCTCCCTGTGCGGCGAAGGCGTGGGGTTGCGAGTGGCAGATCGATGTCATCACAAATCACAAGCAGATTCTGTGCAGGATTGAGTTTGTAGAATTCGACAACTTTATGAATACACTCACCGGAAAGATTCATGAACGTCTGCGGTTTGATCAGCAATACCGGCGCGATGCCGATGCGCGCCTCGAGTGTTTCCGCAGAAAACTTCGACTGCATCTTCCAGTCGCCTGTGCCGTATTCTTTCGCGAGTCTATCGAGCGCATGGAAGCCGGCATTATGCCGCGTCTTCACGTACGCCTTCCCGGGATTTCCGAGGCCGACGATAACGAGGGAGGGTTTCATTTCGAGAGTGTGCGAATCGCGTGCTCCAAAATGCGCACGGCACGGTCGGTCTGCACTTGATCGATCGATGCATCGTGTTCGTGCGCCAGGTGATTACGCAGCTTGTGCGCTTCCCACACAGCTTGGAGATTCGGAATGCGCGGGCCAGCCTTCTTCAACTTATCGCCGAGATTGCCGCCGAACCCCAGCTCCCCGAGGGCAAGGTCTAAACAGGTATCCATCGCCCAGACGCGGCGTACAAGGTCAGGCTGTGAAATGGCTTGCTGTAGCGCTTTTTCGACCTTTGCCTTTCCAGTAGCCGACATACCACGCCGGCGCATCTTCAGCGCGACACCGCTGAGCACAATCGCTGCCAGCACAACGAGCACCCCCATGATGATCCACATCGTCGTCATTCGTCGTCATCAGTAATACCGAGTTCCTTCATATTCATTTGATCGGCAAGGAGCGACGACAGCATCTTCTGCACTTCCTTTCCGTCACGCAGGTTTTTCTTGTGCAAGTATTTCTCCTGTAAGTTGAGGACAAGATGTTCCACCTTCTTCGGCCGCTTTACGGATTCGAGCGAGACGCTTTCGCCTGTCGAAATTTTCTCAACGGAAATGACGCCGATCTGTAGAAGTGTGCCAATAATTCCTTTGATCTCGTAACTCGCACCTTGAATGTCGCTATAGAGAATGCGCGATGACTCACGATGGAACCATCCGTGCCATGCAATATCGATGATTCCTTCGTTCGTAACAACCCATGCGTCGAGGAAGTAATCGAAGAAACTCCGTAGCCACCAAATAGCGATCACAAATCCGAAGACGCATGAAAGAATGAAGACGGGCCGCGTCGGGAACCCGAGCGCGAGTAAGCCAATTGCTGCGAGCCAGAACGTCGGCCAGAAGAGTGCCTTCAACCCCAGCAGCCAGTGCTTGTGCACAACTCGAACGAGTTCTTCATCGTCGTCGAGGTGCTTCTTGAACAGCAATTTCTGCAGCATCGGGCCTAGTGTACCGCTTCATAGCCGCTCAAAACAGCGTTGAATCGCCTGTACCAGCGCGGCTCGAATCGATAGGATATCCACGCATGGCGAAGGCACCCGTACAGCGAGGGTTTTGGTTCCACGTTCTCGACGTCGTCTTCAATATCGTCGTCATCGTGGCGATTGTTGCGGTCATCCGCACGTTCCTCGTGTCGCCTTTTCAAGTGGAAGGCCACTCGATGGACAGCACGCTCGCCGATGGCGAATACATCGTTATCAACAAGCTCGTGTACTTCGTCGGCAACCCCAACCGCGGCGACATCGTCGTGCTGCGTCCTCCAAGCGAACCGAAGAAATACTACGTGAAACGCATCATCGGCATTCCCGGCGATACCGTCTCGATTCGCAACGGCAAAGTGTACGTGACGCCACCGGGCGCCGACGAGCAAGAGCTCACAGAGGAATACTTGGATGAGCGCAACCGAAATAACACATACCCCCACGTGCCGAACGAAGGAAGGCAGACAAGCGCACGGTATGAAGTTCCAGAGGGGCAGTACTTCGTCCTCGGCGACAACCGCTTGAACAGCAGCGACTCGCGCGTGTTCATGATCGACGGCGAATCCACTCCGTTCGTTCCCGATGAGAACATCAAGGGCCGCTTTTGGTTCGTCGCCCTCCCGATCACCAAAATTCACGCGTTTTCTGCTCCAAAATACGACCTTGCAAACACGCCTCGATAGCCTATAATGGTCTCGAGCCCCGAAGGGCTTTTTTCAGAAGCACTCTATGCAATCCATCATCACCTTCGTCCAAGATTCCATCACGGAACTCCGCCAGGTCCGTTGGCCAACGCGCCAACAGGCAATCCGCCTCTCGATCATCGTGATCGCGTTCACGTTCGTGTGCACCGCGATTCTCGGCGTGATCGACTTCGGCCTCTCCACGCTCCTCCAGGAGCTCCTTTCCTTCGCCGCTTAACCCCGCACCCCCATGGCAAAGCAGGACCCAAATGCTGGTCGGAACTGGTACGTCGTGCACACCTACGCAGGCTACGAAGATGCTGTCGCGTCTGGTTTGAAGCAGCGCATCGAGAGCTTCAACATGGGAGATCGCATCTTCGACGTCCAGGTTCCGAAGGAGAAGCAGCTCGTCTTCAAGAAGGGCGATCCTGTCGAAGAGGAACGCAAACTGTTCCCAGGCTACGTGCTCGTGGACATGATCGTCACGGATGAATCGTGGTACCTCGTGCGCAACACCCCGAACGTCACGGGCTTCGTCGGCTCGGGCAACATCCCGGTTCCGGTCACGCCGGAAGAATTCGGCGTCATCCAGCGCCGCATCGGTGAGCAGCAGGCGAAGTTCAAGAGCGACTTCCAAGTGGGCGACCTCGTCATCATCGTCGATGGTCCGTTCAAGAACTACGAAGGCTCCGTGGACTCCGTCGACGTCGACAAGGGCAAGCTCACGGTCTTGGTCGTCATCTTCGATCGCGAAACTCCGGTCGAATTGGACTTTACGCAGGTGAAGAAGAAATGAGCGTGCGGAACAAATACGTGCTGGCAGTGCTTCTAACACCGCTCGCCTTGTACGCTCTCTCGTACCTCTTTTTTTCTCGCATCGGCATGAGCGATTCACTCGGAGACGTCAAAGGCAATAGGGTCTGGCGTTCACGGGATTGAGCATGCGATCCGAACAATATTACTTAGGTGAGCGGTTCAACCCTGATCTACACGCCGAAGAACAACGGTGGTACCGCTTTTACTATCCTCTCGTCCAACTCGACAAAGTATTCGGCAACTACAACATCATTGATCCAGACATGCACAGACTATCGGGAGGGTAAAACCTGGAGCGTCCGCCTCGTCGCGAACGGCAGCAGGAGCATCAGCCCTGCGAGCGATATCGCTTGGCCGAGGAGAAAGCCGAATGGGATGGCCTGGACGCCGAATTTTGGTGCCAGGATCCATGCTGCTGTAATCGCGAGGCCGCCGTTCACGACGCTGAATACCGCCGGTAGTGCCGTCACGTGCAATGCGTAGTACGAACGGAGAATCAGATGATTCAAACTTTCGAACGGAATGCTGACTGCGTAGACCAGGAGAGCTGCAGCGAACGACACGTACACACTCTCGAGGTTCACCAATTTTGCAGCAACAGGTGTCACGAAGATCAATGCGATTGCTGCAGGAATCGTGAGCAGCACAATCATCATTACGCCCTTGCGAACGTAGAGCGTGAACCGTTCACGTTCACCACGCGCTGCGGCTTGCGACATCAACGGGAACGTTGACTGTGCGAGCGCGATGCCAATCACACCGACGACGAACGACTGAAAGTTACGCGCGTTGCTGTTCACCGTCACGGAACCCGCTGGAAGACCCGACGCAAGCGTATCGAACAGCAAGAGCTGCAACTGCAACACTGCAAGCGCCGCCATGCGAGGAAGCATGAGTACGCCCATCGTCGAAAGCTGCGGATGCCAGAAGCAAAACCGCGGACGGTAACCCGCGTAGATCGATCCACAGAAACGAATGATCACGTACAGAACGGCCCCGCCGAGTGTACCAAGCATCGGCCCGAGCGCCCCGTACTGCGGCGTGAGCCAGACCGTTCCAACGATCGTTCCCACGGTGTAGAGAATCGGCGTAATGCCGTAGAGCCAGTACTTCTGCACCGTCACGAGGTATTGCCCCAAGCTATTCCCACAGACGAAGAGGAAGTTCGTCAGGAGCGCCAGACGACCGAATTGGATGTAGAGCTCAAGCGTTTCGCCCTTGAAATCAACGAGCATCGGCGCGATCAACGGAAATAGGACAGATGCAATAAGTGCAATGATGCCGAATACGAGTGATCCAACACTCATCACACCCGACAGAAGATTCGATGGATCTTCGTCCTTCGCATGTGCGCGAGCGAGGAGCGGTACAAGCACCGTCGAAATCCCGGACATCACCGTCAACTGGAACAAGAGATCGCTCGGTCGAAAGCTCGCGATGTACGCATCGACGATGCCGAGCTGCCCTGTAAACGCCTGGTTGAGCAAGCGATCGCGCAGGAGCCCCACAATCGATGCACCCGCCTGCGTGATCGCCAACACGGCAGCACCGCCGAGAATGCGATGCTGGCCGAAATGCGCCTGGAAAAACTTCAACACCAGCCCATGGTAGGGAAGGAATGTCAGGATGGGAAATGTGCGGAAATCGTGTACAGTACTCATATTCCCCTCTTCCCTATGCGCGCGTCCGCTCTGTTCTTCCTCTCTCTCCTCCTCGGTCCTGCCGCTTCCTTCGCTCAGTCTGGCGACGTCGCCACGGAACCACCTGCAGACGAGGGAATCATCGTGATCCCCGAAGGAAAAGGGACGATCATCGTGGAACAGGACGCGCTCGGTGGAACACTCGGGTCGTGGATTCTCTCGACGCCGGACCACACGCAGCAAACGGGAAACGCCGCAACGCAAACGCTGTCCGACATTCCCAGTGGCAACTACATCATCTACGCCACACTCCCGAGCGGCACGGTCTCGACGATCCGCATCTACAAGAACGACGTGCTCGATAAGTTCTACGAGCGCCAACAGACGCCGTTCGCGGTCTACCCGGGCGACGTCATTCGTATTTCGATCCACTATCACCTCGACAAGACAGGGATCATCGCCGTGCAGAGTGATCCTCCTGGAACGGCCTTCACGCTCGTGGGACCGGACAACATCACGCGGGAAGGTGTCACCCCGCAGACATTCGAAGATATGCCGGAAGGTCAATATAAGGTGCAGTATGAGGCATTTGCGGACGACTGCGTAAAGCCCGCTCCGAAAGCGAGCCAGCTCATCGAGGATGGACGTATTTCGTTCGATCTCATGTTCGACTGCGACTCTGCGACAAAAGTGCGTGATCGCCTCGGGAAAGATTCAAAGAAGTACCTCACGATCGTCGTCGACGGCGAAGAAGTACAACTCCAGGATGTGCTCCAGAAGGACTGGTTCTCGAACTACGTCTTCGAAGCCGCGAAGCGCGACATTCTTTCGGGGTACCGCGACGCGTCGGGCAATCTGACGGGCCTCTTCGGCCCGGCCAATAGCGTTACAGTTGCCGAGCTGAGCAAGATCGCGCATCGTATGGCAGGCATCAGCGAGGAGTCGTTCAAGTACACAGCTCCTCGCAACCCAGCAGCAGCGAATCAATGGTTCTCAGCGTTCATCGCAAGCAGCGAGAACCGCGGATGGATCATCTTTGCAGAAGGAACGATTGATCCGATCCGCCCTGCGACACGCGGCGAAGTGCTCGCAACGTTGATGCAGGCGTTCGATGTGCCGCTCAAGTGGCAGAAGGGCAATGTGTTCAAAGACGTTCCAGTCTCGCACCCCTATGCCGCAGCAATCGAGACAGCGGCGAACGATGGCGTGATCGCCGGGCGAAAAGATGCCGATGGAAAGAGTACGGGCATCTTCGATCCGAACGCGCCGATCACACGTGCAGAGATCGCGAAGGTGATCACGACGATCCTCGACACGTACAAATCGCCGACCTCCACCCGCAACGCAGCGGCGAATCAGGACGAGTGATTGAGGATTTTCGCTGCTAGACCAGTCACGTCTCCTGCACCCATGGTGACGACGACGTCGTGTGGTTTTATGGCTTTTTGAAGCCATTGTAGCGTTGCCTCCACTCCCCCACCGTCGCGCGCCTCGATCCCGCTCTTTGTGGCAATTTCCGCAGCGAATCGTGCAACATCAACGGTCTTCGGACTCACTTCACGGGCGGCATAGACGTTCGGGATCACGACAATATCGACGTTGGAAAACACGGGCAAAAATTCGTCGTACATGCTGAACGTGCGATTGTGCGTATGTGGTTGGAACACGAGGACGATGCGACGACCGGGATATCCTTCTTTGATTCCCTGGAGTGATGCTTTGATCTCGACCGGGTGATGCGCGTAGTCGTCGATCACCGTCACGCCGTCTTTCCTCGTTCCCTTCACCTCCATGCGACGCCACGTGCCGCGGAATCCCTCGAGTGATTTCGCTACGACATCATCAGCGATGCCGTACTGCTTAGCGAGCGCACACACGAGCCGTGCATTCTGCCGCATGTGTTCGCCAGGCACACCGAGTGTCGGAAGCGGCAATGCATCCGCATCGACCATCGGATGTCCGCTCGCGGCGACAACCGTAGCGCAGGCTGCATCCGATCCATGCGTGATCACCGGTTTTCCTTCTGGCTGACGCTGAAAGAATTGAACGAAGGCTTGGCGATACTCTTCGAGGGATCCGAACGCGTCGAAGTGATCACCATCGACCGTGAGAAACAACACTGTATCCGGGAACAAGTAATGAAAATCACGTCGATACTCACATGCTTCGACGATAAAAATATCAGATTGTCCTTTTCGCCAGTTCCTCCCACCTAAATCGGGCGATTTCGTACCGACGACAACCGTTGGGTCCTTCCCAGCATCGACGAAGACTTTCGCCGCCATTGCCGTCGTCGACGATTTGCCGTGTGTGCCGCACACCGCAATCACATCGTACTCTTTACTCAATTCGCCAAGCGCGTGGAAGTACGACTGTTGCTCGATACCGAGCTCAGCCGCCTTCTTCCGTTCTGGTGCGTCGGGTGGAATCGCCTCGGAGTAGACGAAGAGATCGATATCGCCTGTGACGTGCGAACCGTCCTGTTTCAAAAAAATATCGATACCCTGCGCACGCAAATCATCGAGCAGCGCACTGTCGTTTCGGTCGCTCCCACGCACAACATTCCCCGCATGACGCTGCAACGCCGCGTATGCGCTCAGTCCAATGCCGCCGATGCCAGAGCAATAGATAACCAGAAAGAAGAAGTAGAAAGCAGAAAAAGAACCCGAACAACAAAGAAAGTATATACTGACTTCGAACGTCCGTTTCTGCTTTCTTCTCTCTTCTTTCTCCTTCTTTTCCGTGGCGTACACCCGGGCGACGCAACCCATCAGCAAGCAATTAACGATCGTGATCGGCCTCACGGTCGTCGGTTTCATGGCGTTCGGATTGGCACTCTCGTTCTACCGCAATATTCTCTTCGAACAGACGCTCAGCGACATCGAAGACGAGAACGCGCGTATCGCCGCAACAATCGAGTACGGCTACGGCGATCTGGAGTACTACCGCAGCACACAATACAAAGATAAGTATGCAAAAGAGAACCTGGGGAAGCTCAACCCCGGAGAAAAGCTGATTATCATCACCCCGGATCCGAACGCACGATCCCCCTTCACACAAACGGGATCTACACAGCAAGAACGGGCCGAAGCGGCGTATTTTGAACTCCTCCAGCAGATGCCCATTATCGAGCACTGGGAGCTCTACCTGTTCCACCGCGACAAGCTCGAGGAACTTCGAAAAGGGCTCTAAAAAGCCCGGAATCGCTTGTCACTCCCCTGCCGAACGCTACAATCCCTGCACGTTTGTCGCGGGGTGGAGCAGCCTGGTAGCTCGCGAGGCTCATAACCTCGAGGTCGTCGGTTCAAATCCGGCCCCCGCAACCAATTTGAACGCCCTGAAGGCCCTGAAAGGGGCCATTTTTGTGCTTGCATGCACCCGATGTTTCTGTAGAATTCCCGCACCCTATGGCACACAAGAAGGCAGGTGGCACAACCAATAACGGGCGCGATAGCGTTGCGAAACGTCGTGGCGTAAAGCGCTTTGGTTCTGAGCTCGTACGGGCCGGGGAAGTACTCGTGCGCCAGAAGGGCACGCTCTTCCGCGTCGGCAGGAACACGTACATGGGCAAGGATTTCACCATTCATGCGACGGTCGACGGCAAGGTTGCCTTCTCCAAGAAGAAACTCTCCACGTTCACGGGCAGCCGCCAGTGGACAACGATGGTGCACGTTCAACCGACGAAATAAGTATAATGTATTAGGTATGTAGTATGTTGATCGCTTTTTTGGCGTACATAAAAAGCATCACTACATACTCAATACTACATACCTTATACTCATCCCATGTTCATGGACCTTGGTTCCGGCCCCGGTGAAACTATCGCTCCCGATGAAGGGGGTGGTGGTGGCGAGCAGCTGAGTGAAGCAGCGAAGGCGAAGTTTGCAGGTGCGGCAGCGGCACAGCAGGCAGCGCGCAAAGATGAGAAAAAGGCGAAGAAGCGCGATGACGGTGTTGCGCACATGATCATGCAATTTTTGAGCGACACGCAGCGCATTCACCTCGCCACACTCATTTCGCGTCTGGTCGCAATCGATTGCCCTTCACCGTTCCTTCTCGCAATCCTCTCGCTCGTGAGCCCGGACAGTGCGAAGGCTGTCGAAGAGTATTTATCCGAACAAGGCGCTCCGGCAGAGGTCGATCCGCAGGCGCTCGCAGCCCTCGGCGAAACAAAACTCTCGACCGAAGCAAACGAGCAGCTCGAACGGTGGATTCTCTCGATGGATCGCACACTCGCGGTAAACCCCGAACAAACGCTGAAGGCACTCATCGTCGAAGAAGGCAATATCGACGGAACGGTGCTCCAGCTGACGACGTTCGTCCTGGAAGAATTCTTGAAGAAACACCAGAAAGCCGCTGCGTTCCCCGACCTCCAGCGTGTCTCGATCTCGATCCTCCAATCGGTCTTCGAGGACTACATGCACCATGCGCCATTGCCGGAGGCGAAGAAGGACGAAGAATAACTCGTCATGGTTCGTGGCTCTCGGCTGCGGCCGCTCGCACTTCACCATGACAACTCCCTATTTCCCAAGCAAGTAGTCTTCGATTGGAGCCTGTTTTTTGCCGTCAATCTGCGCATAGAACCTGAAACGGTCGACTGTGAGTGTCTCATCGACGCGGTCGAGTGCTTTCAGGATTTTCTTCTTCGCTATGGCGAAACGCTGAGGGTGT
>CAYQJY010000035.1:5069-10845 GCA_964418005.1 uncultured Candidatus Peribacteria bacterium | reverse complement strand
TGACCTGGAAGGGGAAGTCGTCAAAAGTGTGTCCAAGATATGGGGTACCTGCCACGTCGCGCAGAACGGCCATGCGGTACTTGAGGCGATAAAGAAGAAGAAGTACGATCTCATGCTGTTGGACCTGCTGATGCCCGACATGGACGGGTTCACCGTCCTTGCAGAACTCAAAAAGCTCAATATTCGCATTCCCGTGACCGTGGTCCTGACGAATTTAAGTCAGGATATCGACCGCAAGAAGTGCCGTGCCCTCGGTGCGGAAGATTATCTGGTGAAGAGCGATACCGGAGCCGGGGATCTGTGGGAAAAGGTGAAGAAGTACGTACCGGTGGAGTAAGGTACTCAATCGTTCTGCACATGCAGTCCCGTCTTCTCCTCGATGCGGATCCGGTAATACACGGGCTGTTTGCCGCTGTTCGCATCCTTCTTCTTCGGCAGCAGCTCGTTGTAGAGAGCTGACGTGGCTTTCCCTTCCTCCTTCTGGAGCCGCGCTGTGAGAATTTCGATTGCCTTCATGTGCTGCGCTGGGGGAATTTCCTCGTACGTTCCCCACGTGATCACGCTGTCCCACGTGCCCTCGTGGAGGAACTTCTCCGTCTGGAAGCAGACAGCCGTGTGACTGCGCATCATCTCGATCTTCTGACCGGTGTACGTGAAGCTGTAGAGCGCGTTGTCATGGTAGGCGTATGTCATCGGGACGACGCACACCTTTCCATCCTGCATGCTGTAGCCAAGATGGCCGTAGAGCTGGTCCCTGAGCAGCTGCGTCATTTCAGTGTCAGTGAGTGCGCGGTTCATTGTCGTGGATCATAGAGACAGCAGACGAATCTGTGAAGAACAGGATATGGCGCAGACAGAATGCTATCAGTATACTCGTCGCGGTATGCGCACATATCGTCCTGGTTTCACTTTGATCGAACTCATCATCGTCGTTGCAATCATCGCGATCGTTGCCGCGACCATCTTTGTTGCACTAGATCCTGCAAAGCAGCTCCATGCCGCACGGAACTCGACGCGTTGGGCTGATGTTACTTCCATCCTTAATGGGATCAAAAAATATCAGTTTGATCATGATGGAGCCCTTCCCGCGATTGATAGCAATACGGGTAGTGTGCAGATTGTTGGAGCAAATGTCGGAACATGCGGAGCGGTAACGTGCGGCAAACATCCCGTTGCCTCCACCGGATGCGGACTGGATCTTTCCTCAGCGCTGCGTCCCTACATGAAGAAATTACCCAGCGATCCGAACACGGGAACAGAAAGGAATACTCGATATTATGTCAACAAGGACGAATACGCCTTGGTCTCCGTTGGGGCATGTGACAGTGAGGGGCAGGAAGCCGGCGGCGGCGGCACGCCGCCCGATATAGAATTGACAAGATAAGTAATTGGTCTTTTCTATGTGAATAGAAAACCGATGGGAATTCTGCTATAATAGTGAGGTGTCAAACACACAAACCCCAGAAACAACAATACCCTCTGCCGCTAGCCCGGCTAAGCTGTTCGAGCTCCTCGTAAAGACCGGCATTCTCTCCGAAAGTGCTCTGCAGAGCATCCGGGAGCGTTGCGGAAACGACATCACTCTCTTTGAAAAGATCGTGCTGGAGGAGGGTCTTCTGACGGATGAGCAGCTGGCACAGGCCAAGGCGCAGGCTTTCGGATGGCATTTTGTCGATCTTGATTCCGTCGCGGTCGACGAGGCGGCGCTCAAGCGGATCCCGAGTGGTTTTCTCATGAAACAGAACATTGTGCCCTATGTGCTGGGCGAGCGGCCGGGCATAGCACTCTTGCATCCGGATGACCAAAAACTGTGCCGCATTCTCAGGAAGAAACTGGGGCCTTCTCTTTGCTTTTCCCTCGCAACGGCTTCCAATATTGCAGCCGCACTGAGCCGTCATGACGAAAGTTTCGCAGCATCCGCACAGGAGTACACAGCATCGTTTGATGCCGCAAAAAAGGCGAACAAAATGAACGATCTCTCTGCGGTGCATATGGTCAGATCCATTCTCATTCACGCCCATCACAATCGATCATCTGATATTCACATTGAACCGCGCAAGGAGATGACATACATCCGGGAACGCACGGACGGCGTCCTCAAGACGCAGCTCAAGATCCCCAAAACCATGCACGACTTGATCGTCACGCACATCAAGGTATTGGGGAATCTTGCAACGGATGAACACATCAAGCCCCAGGACGGCAAAATTCAGTTCATGACTCCGGAAGGGAAGCATGTCGACGTGCGTGTATCCATCAGTCCGACCATCGATGGCGAGAAGATCGTCCTCCGCCTGTTGGCCGCTCAGGGGCAATCAATTCCGCTCGATCAACTGGGGTTACACACGGCAGATCTTGCCGTGATCTCCCAGGAGATGGAACGAGCATGGGGCATGATCCTCGTCACGGGACCGACGGGATCCGGGAAAACGACGACTCTCTACGGCGGCATTCGCAAGCTGCATAAAGACGATGTGAACATCGAAACCATCGAAGATCCGGTGGAGTACGAACTGCCCGGCGTCAACCAGATGCAGGTGAATGAAAAAGCGGAGGTAAACTTTGCGACGGGGCTGCGATCCCTCGTTCGCCAGGATCCGGACATCATCCTTGTGGGTGAAATCCGCGATCACGAGACGGCAAGCATCGCTGTTAACGCTGCCATGACGGGGCACCTCGTGCTGAGTACCCTACACACGAACGACGCGGCGACGGCTATGCCACGTCTCATGGATATGGGCATTGAACCGTTCTTGATCGCTTCGACCATCAATGTCGTTGTTTCCCAACGTCTCGTCCGATCGTTGTGCGTTCGGTGCAAAGAAAGTGTGGATGTCTCTGTCGAGGAATTGAAGGCTGTGATTCCGGCAGAAACCCTCAATAGCCTTGCAGGCAGAAAAAGCTCGGTTGTTTTGTACAAAAGCAAAGGTTGCACTGTGTGCAATGGCACCGGTTTTCATGGTCGAACAGGCATCTTCGAAGTGCTCAAAATGACCAAGCCCATCCGGGATCTCATCATGCAACGGGCAGATGCCGAAATGATCAAAGCCGCCGCCGTAAAGGAAGGCATGCGCACGATGTTCGATGACGGTATGGAAAAGGTGCGAGAGGGCATCACGACCGTCGAAGAAGTTATCCGCGTGACGCGCACTTGATCATCATGACACTGCGATTTTCCCGCGTTGGCGTCTCCGAATCGATGCTGCTGGCACGAAACCTGGCGATTACGCTGAGCGCAGGCGTGTCGCTCGGGCGCGCGCTCACGCTCTTTGAGGAAGAAACGCCCAAGCGGCAACGTAAACTCATCACGCATTTACGCACCTGCGTCAATCAGGGGCATAGTCTTGCCGATGCCATGGAATCTTCCCCGCGTTCCTTCCTCCCTATCGTCATTCATCTTGTGAGAACGGGCGAACAGAGCGGCACATTGGAACAGAACTTGCGTGACGTGGTCACGCACTTGCGCCGGATGCAGGATCTTCAGCGCAAAATCCGCTCGGCCATGCTCTACCCTGTTTTTGTACTTGTCGCCGTCTTGGGGCTGGGCCTTTCGATCGGTGTCTTTGTCCTCCCGAAACTCATCCCGCTCTTCGGGACGCTCGATGTCGAGCTTCCGTTGATGACGCTGGTGCTGCTCGCGGTAGCGCGCTTTTTCGCGGCATATGGCATTCTCTTTTCTGTTGGCATGATTGTGATGACCACTGGACTTTCTCTTCTGGTGCGCCTTCAGGCTGTCAAGCCGTACTGGCACCGTGTGCTGCTGACGATTCCGTACGTCACGCACGTGATCAAGTATGCAATGCTGGCACAACTTTCACGGGTCTTCGCAACACTTCTCAATAGTGGCATTCCCATTAAGCTTGCACTGTCGGCAACGGCGGATGCCACCGAAAACCGCGTGTACCGAGGTGCGCTCAGAAGCGCGTTACCGGTTATTGGGACAGGACGGCACCTTGCGGAAGCGCTCCGAGCTCATCGTTCGCTCTTCCCAGGCGTTGCTGTGACGCTCATCGAGATTGGCGAAGAGACGGGGACGCTCAGTCAGACCCTCAACGAACTTGCCGATCACTATGAGAACGAAGTGGATTATGCGCTGAAGAATCTCACCACTGCGCTTGAACCGATACTGCTCATTGGCGTGGGTATTGTTGTGGGAAGCATCGTGCTGGCCATTATTACACCCATCTACCAAATCACGGGGTCCATCAGGTAAACTGAGGTACAACGTGAGAGATCATGTGCGACAACATCGGCATGGTTTCCGTTGGGGCTCTCAGGGCGGGTTCACGATTATTGAGCTCTTGTTGGTCATGGCTGTCTTCGCCATTGCCGCTGCGACGACACTGCCATTCCTCGGCAGTTTTCAGGAGCAGGAGACCATCGATGCGGTCACCGCGAACATCAGCCGGAATCTGCGTACTGCGCAGCAAATGGCCATGGCCGGTGAGCACGACAGCAGCTGGGGGGTGCGCTTTGGACATGGAACGTACACGATCTATGCGGGGAAGAGCTATGACAGCCGGCAACCGGCGCTCGATCGCCGTCACGCCTTTCCGCTCGCATTCACCTTCTCTGGACCGGATGAGGTGAATTTCGCGGAGGGCACAGGAGAAACGACGACTGGCTCCGGTGTCTTGCTCATAGGTACTCCCGGAGGGCTTCTGTCTTCCATCAGTATCAACATGGCTGGCGCTGTATTCTTCAACGGACATCCATGAAGCGCCATTTGACGTTCCTTCACCGCTGTCGGCCTGGCCAAATGCTCCTCGAGGTCATCATCGCGATGGGTGTGCTCGTCATCTTCGTCTCCGCCTTCATGTCGCTCGCGCTCAACGCATACGATAGCGGCGGGAGACCGGAAGATCGCATCGCCGCCACGTACGCGGCACGCGACGGCTTGGAAGCAGCGCTGGCGCGCGGACGCCAGAAGCTCGACGCTTTACAAGATGGGCAGTACTTTTTGGATCCCGGCGGCGTCCTGACTGCAGGTACCGGCCAGGTGTTCCAGGGTCGTTTCGCTCCGACCATTCGCGTGACCACGGTGCAGCAGGCGGGAAGCGGCACGCTGGACGGGCAAGCCATGCATGAAATCAAGCGTGTGGAGTCGACGGTGTCCTGGTCACTCAGAGACAGCACGCACTCATCGATCACACTCAGATCGCTGCTGACCAACTGGCAACAGTCGCGCTGGCTCACCGATCTGACCTCGGATTTCGACAAGGGGTACGTCAATGCCACATCCCAGGCGCACGAAGACGATGGAGGGGTGACGCCGCGCACGTCTGCTGATTTTCGGCACCCGCGCGTGGTGGCACAACTGCCTGTGCAGAACCATATTCGCGCCCTTCACGTTGATCCGGTCACCGATCGTCTCTACGTGCTCACAAGTGAAGACCCGCACGGGCCGGAGCTGCTGGTCTACGACATTTCCAACGCGAGCAACGGGAGCGGGGCACTCAAATTCGTCGGCAGCGCGGAACTTGTCAAGGACGGTGTCGGCTTCGCCTTCGATACAACGTACGCCTACGTCCTCACGGCCCATAGCGACCAGGAAGTGGTGATCGTGCGGCTCGTGGATACGAGGATCGTGAATACCTGGAACGTCCGTGGAATGGCATCGCCGCGAGACATCGCCATCGACCAGGCAACCGGCCGTGCGTACGTCACAATGAGCACGGATCAGAAGCGGATCCCGATCGTCGTGGCGCAGGCTCCTAAGTCGCCGAGCATCTGGACCCGCACCACCGCGTTCCTGGAGACTGTCTACCACAACATT
>CAYQJY010000035.1:0-5059 GCA_964418005.1 uncultured Candidatus Peribacteria bacterium | reverse complement strand
CCGGCCCGCAGGCAGGCGAGGCTCCTGATCCTCGACATGTTCACGATGCTCCCGCATATCCCCCAGGCGCATGCCCAGGGAGCCCCTACATGCGGCGGCCAGACGGCTACCATCTACGTGGACGGCACCAATTTCATCGTGGGCGGACCCAATAACGGTCTGGCCTACGTTGCAGGCACGACCGTTCTGCTAGGCAATAACATCTCGGGCGGAACGGATGTGATCGCAGGCACGATGGGAAATGACATCATCGACGGTCGAAACGGCATCGACATCATCTGCGGCAACGGCGGCAACGATACGATCACCGGCGGCAACCAAAACGATACCGTCTGCGGCGGGAGCGGAGTGAACACCATCACGGGAGGCAACGGCAACGACTTGCTCGACGGCGGAGGCAACGGCAGCACTACGGTCAATGGCGGCAACGGCACGGACATTTGCCGTCGTGGAACAGCGAGCAACTGCGAGGACACCACAAGTGCTATCTCTGCATGCGGTCTTGGCGCTGTAGATACCACCCCCCCTACCATTTCCAACATCACCTCCACCACCAGTAACGGCAGCTACACCGTCGGAGCTTCCATCAACGCCACGTTCACCTTCTCCGAAGCTGTCACGACTACGGGGACCATCACCGTCACCTTCGATTCCGGCGGAACGTGTACGTTCTCGGGTATTACCAACAGCACCACTGCCTCCTGCACGTACACCGTGGGTTCGGGTCAGAACTCCGCCGACCTCACGGTCTCGAACGTCTCTGGAACCATCAAGGATCAAGCCTTGAACACCATGACCAACTTCTCCCCCACCACGAATATGGCGGCGAACAAGGCGATCGTCATTGATACCACTGCTCCTTCCACCCCTTCTGCCACTCCCGCAGGCGGCGCCTACACCTCCGCTCAATCGGTCACCCTGAGCGCGGCAGGATCTTCGGCCATCTACTACACCACCAACGGCACCACGCCCACCACAAGCTCCACGCTCTATACGGGGGCCATTTCCATCTCTTCCACCACCACCCTCAAGGCGCTCGCGGTGGATGCAGCAACCAATCAAAGTTCGGTGATGACGGAGGTGTATACGATTGATACGACGGCGCCGACGATTTCCAGCCTTACGCCGGCCGATAATGCGACTGGCGTTGCCATCACCAGCAACCTTGTCATTACGTTCAGCGAGGCCGTTCATGTGGCCACGGGTCACGTGACCATCAAGAAAAGCAGCGACAACTCGACTGTTGAAGCGATCGATGTCACGTCGGTTCAGATCTCAGGCGACGGGACAACGACAATCACCATCAATCCGACTTCGAGTTTAAGTTACTCTACCGGTTACTACGTTCTCATAGATGCGACAGCATTTGAAGATAGCGCAGGTAATACGTTTGCGGGCATATCCAGCTCGACAGCATGGAATTTCACCACCACAGCAGCTCCCGAGAGCACCGCTCCGACCGTCTCATCCCTCTCACCCGCCGACAACGCCACCGGCATCGCCATCACTAGCAACCTCGTCCTCACCTTTAGTGAATCTGTCAATGTGGTCACAGGACATGTGACGATCAAGAAGAGCAGTGATAACGCGATCGTTGAAGCTATCGATGTCACCTCCGGGCAAGTGTCCGGGGGCGGCACCACGACCATTACTGTCAATCCCGCCGATCTCAGCTACTCTACCGACTACTACGTGCAAGTGGATGCAACGGCGTTCGAGGATGGGGCGGGGAATGCCTTCGCCGGCATCCTCAACACGACCACATGGAACTTCACCACCTCTGCCGCTCCTGATACCACCGCTCCGACCGTCTCCTCCCTCTCCCCGGCCGACAATGCCACGGGTGTGAGCTTCCATCCATCGCTTACCATCACCTTCAGTGAAGCAGTGAACGTGGATACGGGCTATGTCACGATCAAACAGACCAGTGATAATTCGACGGTGGAAGCCATCGACGTCACCTCCGGGCAGGTCTCGGGGAACGGGACGGACACGATCACCGTGAGCCCGAACACCACGCTCGGGAGCGTTGTGTCCTACTACATCCAGATCGATAGCACAGCTTTCCAAGATCCGTCGGGGAATCATTACGCCGGCATCAGCAACACGACGAGCTGGAACTTCACGACGGCAAGCTCCGATACGACGGCGCCGTCGATTACAGCACTATCGCCGGTCAATGGGGCAACGGGTATCTCCAATCAGACAGAACTGGCCGTCTCCTTCGATGAGTCTGTAGCGATCAATAGCGGGTTTGTGACCATCAAGGACGCTTCCACCAATGCGACCGTGGAAGCCATTGACGTCAGCTCATCGCAAATCTCCGGCAACAACACGAGCACGATCATCGTGAGCCTCTCCGCAGAACTCGAACTCGGGGCCACCTACTACATCACCATCGACGGCACGGCATTCAAAGATCTCGTGGGTAACGGCTTCGCCGGCATCAGTGACTCGCAAACGTGGCGCTTCACGACTGCCGATCAGCCCGTGGCGCAACAGACGCTATCGAGAGCGGTGCAGATCCAGTTGGCGGCGCGCAGGGTGTACGTGTTCGACACATCGCAACCCGAACGGACGGACTTCAAGGCGGAATTGCCCGACATTGAAGTCGGGTACTACGGAGTGCGTCTGGCGCTTTATAAGGACTACGCCCTCCTCGCCACCTCCGCAACCGATGCCGAACTGAGCATTATCACCCTCCGCAACAAAGCGGTGGAACACTGCGATCTGCCGGGGGACCAGCTGGTGGAGGACATTATCGTCCGCGGGGATAACGCCTATTTGACGCGTAGTGAGGGACCAGAGGACGAATTGGTGACCATTCCCCTTAGCAATACACTGACGTGCACGACCTTCCAGAACCGTGCGTCGAATGGCCTCCATCTCCCCGATGACGGTCGCGCACTGTTGATCCTGCCGGAGGGGAACGTTGCCTTCGTGCTGGGCAGCTTTATCAACAATGCCATTCAAATCATTGATTTCGCAAAGAAGGGTGTACAGAGCTGGTTAGGAGCGCTCTTGGCTCCGTTCGCCGCTACGGATAATCCACCGATTACAGCTCTCAAGGGCTTCAATGGCATTTGCGATAGCATGGAAACCGTGGGGGCATACCTCTATGCGGGGTGTCGCGACAAGCAGGGCAACACAACACTCACGATTATTGGCGGAGAGAGCGGAAGCACGCTGCGCTTCCAGCGTTCATCATTCACCACCCGGCCCTTCGATTCGGGTGATGATCACACGGTCTGGAAGCGCATCGCGTGGAAACAGCACGGGGAGAACCCGGTCGTCTTCCGCCTCCGTATGGCGGCCACAGAAGAAGGGCTGGAGTCATCGCCCTGGTTTGGCAGCAACGGACTGACCGATATCCCGTTCTCGAACAATGCAGGGGAGCAAATCATTCTTCCACCGAAAACATCGGGCACGCGATGGGTGCAATGGAAGGCGTACTTTGCGGATAATGGGCAGCGTGCTCCCACGCTCGATGACGTCATGCTCACGTTCGATCAATCGCCATGACCCGCAGGACATCCGCTCCCACCGGCTTCTCGAGACGCTCCCGACTCCCAGGGTTCACACTCATCGAGCTCATGATCTACATCGCGATCACGGCAATCGTCGTCGTGGCGCTTACACACGCGATGATCGCCATTCTGGAATCGCGTCAGAAAGCGCAGCAGGTGAGCGAATTGCAATATGGTCTCCGCTTTTCCATGGACCGCATCATGGAGCGCATCTTGCATGCCAAGCGCGTAGATACGGTAGCATCGACGTTCGACACCGATCGCGGGGCGATCGTTCTTACCATGCCGGAATTGGACAAGAATCCAACGACCATTTCCCTCTCCCTTCATCGCATCTTGTTGCAGCAGGGCAAAGCCCTTCCCGAGCCGCTCACTCCGAGTGGCATTCTCATCAACACGCTGCGTTTCCATCCGCTGGAAGACGGGAGAGTGCGTATCACCATTGATGGGATCGACCCGCAAGCATCCAGCGGCGCACTGTCCCATATGACGGTCCAGACGTCTGTTGCCCCTCGTCCATGATCCGCTTCCTTTTCCATTTCCGGCGACAAAGACCCGGAGCAGCGCTCCTCATCACAGTGCTCATCGTTGGATCTGTTGCATTGCTGATCACCATGGGCATTGCCCTGCGTGGGATCGCTGAACTCGACGCAGCAGTGCGCACTGCACAATCGCAGCGTGCGATGGCGATGGCTGAAAGCTGCCTTCAGCACACACTTCTCGGCCTCTGGGAGGACAAGTCATTCGCTCGCAGCGGGGCATCATTTGCCTTTGACGACGGGACATGCACGGCCGAAACACACACTGTTCCTGAACATCCGACATTCCGGGAACTTCGCGTGAAAGCGACAGTCGGGAGATTTACAAAAATGGTGCGCGCAGTGGTGGACACCCGTGGATATCGTCTGGAACTCAAGGAAGAAGAATTGCTATAATTCTAACTATCTTCCCAACATTTCTTGTTAGGTATCGCCTTCACAACAACCGATGTGGTTGCCGTCCTCGCCAAAGGTACGGCTGCAAAGGGTAAGATCGAAAAATCCATAATAGAGAAACTGTCGGAGGGTGCTGAACAAAAAGGGGTCCTCCCCGATGCGGAAAAGGTTGTGGAAATACTCAGGAAGATCCGCAAGGCAACAGGAGCTGCGAATGTCGCTATCTGCCTACCGCCGGAGCAGGTGTACTGCGTGAACTTCACAGTGGCCCTTGAGCACGGAAAGTCCTTCCTTGAATGCCTCGAAGCCGCAATGGAGCAGAACATTCCGGAAGAGCAGTCTCTTCTGCAGTACCAAACGAAGGTTCTCAGAACTACAAAAGAAGGAAAACACGTTGGTGTCATTGCCGTTCGCAAAGATATTCTCAAAGCATGGCATGAGGCTTGCCAGAAGGCAGGACTGAAGCTGAAATCCGTAACATCACATCCCCTTGCACTGGCTTCAAAAGAATCCGTGGTGGTTGTGACAGCAGACAGCATGTTCAGGCCGACATTGACGCTCTTTGCAAATGGATGGCCGCTTGATGAAGCGGTGCTT
>CAYQJY010000034.1:0-10954 GCA_964418005.1 uncultured Candidatus Peribacteria bacterium | reverse complement strand
TATACCACATTAGCAGTGTGGTGCTTTCGGCCACTCAGCCACCTCTCCGTGAGGCTGCGCGAGTATAGGCGATGAGGATATGAGCTACAATCATCGTATATGCATCGCACCGTTGTCGCCGTTGATCTTGGGGGTACAAAAGCGGACGTTGCCCGCGTGAATACAGAAACGTGGGAGATCGAATCGCAGGAACGGATCCCGACCCGTGCGAAGGATGGTTTTGTCGCAGTGCTGAAGGATGTCTCTGACGCTATCAATCGCCAGAAGAACGATTCGACAGTGTCGGTCGGCATTGGAACGGCAGGCCTCGTATCGAAGGGCGTTGTGCTGACATCGCCGAACATCGCAAAGTCGACGAACGTGCCGGTGAAGGACATAATCGAGAAGGCCGTGAAGCTTCCCGTGTTCGTCGGAAACGACGCAAACTGCTTCGCGCTCGCAGAAGCGCGGATGGGTGCCGCAAAAGGGAAAGGCATCGTCGTCGGCATCACCTTCGGCACGGGTGTCGGAGGAGGCATCGTGATCGATGGGAAGATCTTCGAAGGTGCGCACGGATACGCAGCGGAGATTGGCCACATGCTCCTCAAGCCCGGTGAACCCCCGTACGAAACGAATGACAAACGCGGCGAGGTGGAACAATTCCTCTCCGGTACGGCAATGGGGAAACGCTGTGAAGATGCGCGGACACCGGAAGACTATCTCGAAGGAGCCGCCTGTTCCTTCATGCAGCCAGATATCTATCGCGAGGTCGCGTGGCTCTGCACGAACCTTCTCTATCTCCTCGACCCGGACCTCATCGTCTTCGGCGGCTCGGCAGGCCACTCGCTCGCGAACCACGTCGATGCGATCGAAAAAGAGCTACAGAAGTGGATCCTTCCGGGAACGCCTTTGCCCAAAATTGTTGCAGCAAAGACGAAGAACGCGGGCCTGATTGGGGCTGCGCTGCTCACAGCAGAGTGATTACTCCCACAGCGTGTGGAACGAGCCCTCTTTATCGAGACGTTCGTACCCGTGCGCTCCAAAGATATCGCGCTGGGCAGCAATGAGGTTCTGCGGCAAGCGTTCCGTGCGGTACGCGTCGTAGTAGTTGAGTGACGCACTCATTGCAGGGAGCGGAATGGCACGGAGTGCTCCAAGTGCGACGACATGACGCCATTGGAGCTGCGCTTCTTTATGGAAGCGCGAACGAATGCCTTCCGTCGCATCCTTGTCTCCTGCGAACATTGCTTGAAACTGTGGCAACAGCGCGCTGCGAATGATGCAGCCACCGCGCCAGATGCGACAAATCTCTGGAATGTTCAGGTCCCACTTCTCCGTCGCGGATGCTTCGCTGATCAGTTGAAACCCTTGCGCGTACGCATTGATCACGGAAAGTTCCAGCGCGCCTCGCACAGCCTCCACAAACGATTCAAGTCCATACGTGTCGTCGCCGTAGAGCGGATCGCGCTTTGCCTGCTGCACACGGAAATCCTTTCCTCCGGAGACAATACGCGCATCGACCGCCGCCGTGATGGATGGAACGGACACCGCATACTCGAAGGCCGCTTCAACAGTCCACTTTCCCGTCCCCTTCTGACCGGAAATATCTTTAATCACATCGATCAGGTGTTCTCCGCTCTCGGGATCTTTCTGTCGCAGCGCCCGTACCGTGATTTCGCTGAGGAACGATGACAAATTTCCTTCCTTGTTCCATGCATCGAACGTATCGGCTAGTTGCTCGTTCCCCATTTTTCCGACGACCGACAGGAGATGATATGCCTCAGCGATGAGCTGCATCACCGCATACTCAATGCCGTTGTGGACCATCTTCACGAAGTGCCCCGCCCCACCTGGTCCGATGACTGACACGCACGTTCCTCCTGCGCCATCACGTGCCGACATCTTCTCGAAGAGCGGCAGAAGCGCTTCGATCGTGCGGCGCTCGCCTCCAGGCATCATGCTCGGCCCATGCAAAGCACCCTCTTCGCCACCAGAAACGCCCATTCCAATAAAATGCATACCTTGCTTCGCAAGCTCCTTTTCTCGTCGCTCGCTCTCCCGGTAGTGACTGTTTCCCCCGTCGATGACAATGTCCCCCTTCTCTAAGAGCGGCAGCAAATCATCAATCACCTCGTCGACACCATCAGCTTTCACCATGAGGAGAATTGCTCGCGGGGACTGAAGCGAATGCACGAGCTCCTTGAGTGTCTTTGTCGCAACAAATGTTCCTTCTTTCCCATGAGCTTTCATGAACGCATCTGTCTTCTCTGCGGTACGGTTAAACACTGACACAGTAGCGCCGCTTCGTGCAGCATTTCGCGCGAGGTTCGCGCCCATCGTTGAAAGGCCTATGACTGCAAGTTGCATACACAAAGAGTAGCACGAAGCATCATGCTGCACCCGCCGCTTTCACTTTCTCCCAGTCGTCCTGAAATTTCTTCAAGCCGACGTCCGTCAGTTCGTGCTTCGGCATTTCCTGAACGACGGCGTAGGGCATCGTACCGATATGCGCGCCCATGAGCAGTGAGCGGTGCACATGTGTGACGTTGCGGATCGACGCGACGAGCACTTCGGTCTTGAAACCGTAGTGACGGAATGCCGTGAGAATATCTTCCACCACTTTCATTCCGTCTTCGCCTTTGTCATCGAGGCGTCCAACGAACGGACTGACGATCGTCGCGCCGTTTTTGGCTGCCAGAACAGCTTGCTCAACGGAAAAGATGAGCGTCACGTTCGTCTTAATGCCCTTCGACGACAGATGTTTGAGCACCTTAAGACCATCGGTCGTCATCGGGACCTTCACCACGACGTGCTTGTGCCACGACGCATACTCTTCACCTTGCTTGATCATCTCCTCAACTGTCGTCGCCGTCACCTGCGCAGACACGCACGGCACGAGCGCGCACATCTTGAGGACAACGTCCTTGAATTGTTTTCCTTCTTTCGCAACGAGGCTGGGATTGGTCGTGACGCCGTCGAGGATTCCCCACGAAGCGATCTCGGCGACCTGATCGACGTTGGCAGTATCAAGGAAGAGCTTCATGGCGGCGAGTATACCCGTATACTGGATGCATGGAATGGACACGGACAGCGGCAATGGTTTGTTTGGGTCTTGCCCTAGCTGGTTGTATCAGCCAACCCCCTACGGTCGTCCTCGATCGTCCGATCGATACACAATCCAGTAGCGTTGCCATCGCACCATCATCGAATGCTCCTTCGGCTGCGAAAGAACTCTCTCCTGAAAAACCGGGCAGCGTGCGCTTGAAGATGCCGTTTGCGAGCCAAGCTCCCACGGGTAATTGGGATCCACCGTACGACGAAGCGTGCGAAGAAGCGTCGCTCATCATCGTGAACCATTACCTCGAAGGCACGGCGCTCGACGCGACGATCATGGATAGCGACATCCTCGCGATGGTCGAACACGAAGAAGGCAGAGGACTGCCGATCGATATCGATATGTTCGAGCTAGCGCAGGTCGCCCGTGAGATGTTCGGGTACGACGCGGAGGTCGTCGAAGGCGCGGGCGTGACGATCGAGCGTATCGAGCAAGAGCTTGCCAAAGGAAACCCCGTCGTCCTCCCGCTCGCGGGCCAGGACATCGGTAACCCCTACTACACGGGCGACGGTCCGCCGTACCACGTGCTTGTCGTCGTCGGTTATGATTCCAAGAACTTCACAACACACGACGTGGGCACAAAGCGCGGAGAAAACTACGTGTATCGCAAGAATGTCCTCATGGACGCCATCCACGACTGGAACGGCAGCGTCGACACGATCCGCAACGGACCACGGAGAATGCTGATCGTGACACAGTGATCAATACAACCTCCCCCCGAGCGGCACGTCCGCGTCAGGCTTAATCAGCATGACCTTGCCGTTCGCGTCGGGAACGCCCAGCGTCAGCGTTTCGGACGTGAACGGCCCAACCTGCCTGGGTGGGAAATTCACGACGCCCATCACCAAGCGGCCGATCAGGTCTTCTTTCCTGTAGTTCTCGACGATCTGCACCGAGCTCTTCTTGATGCCGATCTCGGGACCGAAATCGATCGCCAATTTGTACGCAGGCTTCTTCGCTTCGGGAAAATCCTCGGCGGAGAGCACCTTGCCAACACGGATATCCAGTTTCTGGAAGTCGTCGATTGTTGCCATGGCACGATCATAGCCGCATCAGTAGGCTGTGCACCATGACGAACCGCCCATCTCCCGCCGCACTCCAAGGAGCGCACGACGTTCCAGCATCCCTTAAGCGCATCGCCGGCACGCTCGATCGCGGGCAACGGCTGTGGATCGGCCCCGTCGAAGCGGTGAAGCTCTCAGAAGACGATCTAAAAGCCTACGAGGCCGCGCACCAGATCATGTGCCACCTCTGCGCCCGCGCGCCGACGGCACACAGCTCCGGACACCCGGGCGGACCGCTCTCATCGTTCACCTTCGCATACTTTTTGGCCAAGCGCCGCGATCCCTCGAAGGATCAACCGTTGCAGTACTCGGCAGGACATTTAAGCCTCCTCGCATACGGTCTGCAGTGGATGTTTGGCAAAAACGGCAACGACGAACGGTTAGCATCGCCGGAGAAGATCATCGAGACCTTCCGCATCCCCTCAGGCCTTCCTGGACATGTCGAGGCCGGCACCGGTGACATTCCATTCGGCACCGGGCCGCTGGGCAAAGGAGCATCACACGGACTTGGCACGGCTTTCGCTTTGAAATATCTGAAGAAGCCGGGAATGGTCGACGTCCTCCTTGCCGACGGCGATAGCCAAGAAGGCCAGGTGCTCGAAGCGTTTCGTCTCGCTTCGCACCTGCAGCTCGACAATCTCGTTGTGCACGGAGACTGGAACGACATTCAACTGAGTGATCTTCCAAGCAAGTCGTTCGCGACCGACATGGCATCGATCGCCGAAGCGTGCGGTTGGAACGTGATCGAAGTGCAAAATGGAAACGACCCCACGCAGGTCGTTGCAGCCCAGAACGAAGCCGACAAACTTTCGTCATCGAAGCGCCCGACCTTCATCTGTTACTACACGACGATGGGTCATGGTATTCCGTTTATGGAGGAAGGAAGTAATACGGGGACGAAGAATTATCACGGGTCACCGCTCTCGAAGGAGGATTCGGAGAAAGCCGTAGCAGGGTTACAGCCGCTCGCAGAAGCTATTTCCGCATACGAGCCACACAGAAAGAAAGAACTCGCTCGTGCGAAAAACAGGATCGAGACCGATTTCCCGCTCCCATTCAAACTGTCGAAGGAGTACGTCCGCGCGATTACGAAAGAGAAGGGTGCAGCGCGAAAAGATTTCGGGGCAACACACCTGAAGAACATGATGAAAGGCGACGATCGCATTGTCGTGTTGCATGCGGACCTGGGTGCATCGGGTGGCTTCGATAAGCTCGTAAAAGATTTCCCCACGCGTGTGCTCAACGTAGGTGTCGCAGAAGCGAATATGTACATGATGGCTGCGGGCATGCGCCAGGGAGGACTTCTCCCTGTCACCTACACCTTCGCAGCGTTCGGAACGAACGAAGCGCGTGCGAGTGCCCGCCTCATCGACATCAACTGCGGCCACACACGTTGTGGCGTGCTCCACGACTGCACGCACGCGGGCGTCTCGGTCGGTGAGGACGGCGAAACGCACCAGGAGCAGAACTATCTGAATATCCCCTACCGCCACACGCAGGTGTGGATGCCGGGTGACAGCAATCAAGCAGCCGCGATGGCTGAGAAGGGACTCGAAATCATCGCCGAAGGACACGAGAGCGTGTACGTGTTCTCGTCCCGCATGGACCACCAGCAGCTCCTGACACCTGCTGGTGAACCGATCTACGGCAAGGACTACATCTTCGATGGTAAGGCAGATCTCATCCGCGGCAATGGTGACGAGAGCGACAAACTCACGATCCTCGCAACGGGCATCGCATTGCACGCAGCACTCGCCGCTGCCGATGCTTATGCCGCGGAACAGAAGGGCTCATCGATTCGCGTCCTCAACGTCGCATGTCTTCGACCGCTTGATGCATCTGCAATCATCGCGGCGGCGCTCGAGACCACACACCTCATCGTGGTCGAGGATCACAACATCGAAGGCGGGCTCGCCTCGCAAGTCGCAGACATCATCGCCGACTTCCAACTCCCCTGCTCGCTCCGACGCATCGGCCTCACGCAATTCTATCCGTCGGGCAAAGCCGAAGATCTCCTCTTCTTCGCCGGCATCGACAAAGACAGCATCCAAAACGCGATCGAAGATGAATTGCACATCGAAGTGACCGGTGGTGAAGACGCACTCGTCACGTGCGTCTACGGTCTCACGGAGCACCTTCGCACGAGTCGCCTCGGGAAACAGGCGCTCACGTTCCTCGAACGGCTTGCACGCGAGCAAGGGTACCTCGGTCGGTTGCGTCTGATGTGGAGCAAACGGTCGATCCCGGCAGACAAGTTGCCAAATGACGCCGACCTCAAGAAGCGCGTCGAGGAGTCGCTGGAATCAACGGATGACAGGTAATACTATGTATCCGATGAACCTTCCTTCTACAGGTGCAAAGGAATCCACAGAGGTCCAAGCATCATTTTCAGAATTTTCGACTGCGTTGGAAAATTTAGCGAATCTGTCTGCGAACTGTACCCCAGCAGAGCGAGACCGTGCGGAGCTAGCTGTGTGCTTCGCAAGTCGCAGTACATATACAGATTGGTATGTTCAAACACGCATGATCGATCCAGAAGGCGATGTGCTTCAACAACGTAATGCAGTATCAACTGCGCAGAAAGAGCTGGATATGTTGTTTACTCGCGCTGTGGAAACTGTACAAACAGAAAATTACCGCCACAGTCTCGAAGGTCGGTATGAAGAATTCCTACACAAATGGCACGCTGTTTGTGAGCTTTGGGATGTCAGCGAACACATGGGAAATGTTCGACAGCGATTTTCCGCGCTGTTTCCCGAGAACTTACAGTAATGGAAACTCTCCAGAAATTCCGCGAGGCAATCGCAGTCGCAGCCGCTCTCTCGGCCGACGCGATGCCCGAAGATCGCGTTGAACCGGATGCCGACATTTGCCTGACAAGTAGGAGCGCCTTCTACGAACTGTTCACCATCGGCGTGACACAGCAAACCTTGAGTAAGGACGACGAACGCGATCTAGACGAAAGTTTCCGCGAAGCCCTGCGACTCGTGCACACGCAGACCTTTCGAGAACCCATCGTGAGTCGATACAAGGATTTCCTTCGTTTTTGCAGACTCGCTGAAAAATACCCCGACCGAGTAGGAAGCGCTTTCCTGGAAGGACACGACACGAGCATCCACGACATCGTGTCCTAACCGGTGGCGATAGGTCCGGCTACGTCTGCGGACTACGCCGAGACAAATATATTCGCTGAGAACGTTTTGGGTGGACACCGCGGCGTAGCCCAGAGGCGAAGCCGGGTGGCGGAGGGAGTGGGAACGACTACGCCTCGCTCTGCACTTCGTGCGACGCGAGGTCTTCGTCGTTTAAAATTCGTTTCTTCAACACTGTCCGACCTGATCCAGTTTTAAAATAGTTTTCCAATGCTCGCGCGCTGCTCTCATCCTCGAACGAAATTGAACAAATCACTTTAAAAGGTTTGTAGGGACTTGTTGAAGCGCTGAGGCCATCGTTATGCTCCTTTAAACGTCTATCGAGATCATTCGTGGATCCGATATACAGGAATGGCCTACTTAAACTTCTAAGAACATAAACATGCCACATACTTTTCAGGGATTAACCGGCGTGCCAACCGAAGACCCGCCGCAGCGGGCGCAGGTTGGCGGAGGGAGTGGGAACGACTACGCCTCGCTCTGCACTTCGTGCGACGCGAGGTCTTCGTCGTTTAAAATTCGTTTCTTCAACACTGTCCGACCTGATCCAGTTTTAAAATAGTTTTCCAATGCTCGCGCGCTGCTCTCATCCTCGAACGAAATTGAACAAATCACTTTAAAAGGTTTGTAGGGACTTGTTGAAGCGCTGAGGCCATCGTTATGCTCCTTTAAACGTCTATCGAGATCATTCGTGGATCCGATATACAGGAATGGCCTACTTAAACTTCTAAGAACATAAACATGCCACATACTTTTCAGGGATTAACCGGCGTGCCAACCGAAGACCCGCCGCAGCGGGCGCAGGTTGGCGGAGGGAGTGGGATTCGAACCCACGAGACCTTGCGGTCTACCTGATTTCAAGTCAGGCGCTATCGACCACTCTGCCATCCCTCCGTTCAGATTATAGCGCTTGAATAGGCCAAAATGGAAAGGGTGGACAGGTCGGTTCGTCCACCATTGTGAGCCCCCTTCCCAGGGGTATACTCATGCCTCCTTTTTCTCCCCTCCATGAAACGCCTCATTGCCGTTTCCCTTGCGTTCATCCCGCTTGCGGGTTGCTGGCCCTTTGACCAAGCTCCCGTCCAGGAAGAAGAGCAAACCTCGTCCGTCCCTGAAACGAAGAACGTCGTCTACCGCGGCGTCCTGCGCGAGCTTGGAGCGAGCATCTACATGGAAGGCACGCACAAGCTAGAACTGGAAGATGGACGCTTCGTCCTCCTCGAAGCCAACGGTCTCGTATTGGATGACTACATGAACGAAGACGTTGAGGTATTTGGATCAACGCGCCCGACCGTCGAAGGTGATGCGATCATCATGCGTGTCGAACGCATCGCAAATGTCACGATAAGTTCCGAGGCTGTGTCATCCGCTGCACCCGAGGAATCATCTTCCTCCGAAGCATCGTCCGTCGTTTCGTCGGAAGCGGCATCGAGCGTTGCGCCGGTCATCACCTCGCGCGCACCAACGCCACCAGCGCGTTCCTCCGTTGCACCAAAACCAGTAGCTTCCAGTGCTGCACCGGTTGTGACGCCTCCGACATCATCCGCTCCGTCCGATCCACTCGCAGCAAAGACTGCAACAATGGCGAAAGCAAAGATTGATGCGGGAAATTGGACGCAGGAATACTGTTCGCCGGTCCACCTTGCGTTCTGCTTTCCTATTCATAAGAACTGGTACTTCGCATCGTTCGGTGCAACCTCCAGCAGCCTCTGGCACGTGGAAGTTGGCCCAAGCTCCGTCGAAGTCCTCGGTGATGGTCCGCTCGTCGTCGCATTGGTCTCGGGTGCGGCTTCTGTTCCAGATGGAACCGTGAACGTCGAAGGCGAGATAGTGATCGGCATTCGCGCCTGGAGCAATAACCGCCACTTCGAAATCCGTGCCCCGAAGGCCCTCGAAGCCTCAGTCCGATACATCACGCAGGAATTGAAGGCGGCACCGGCGCCCATTCAGTGATAGACTGCGGCCATGGCCACGTTTGCCTACATCGCCAGACGTCCTGACGGCGCGGAAGCGCGCGGGAACATCAACGCTGTATCGGAAGATGCGGCGCGTGAAGAGCTCCGCAAGCGTGGGTTGATGCTTGAAGATATTCGAGAGGTCACTCCTCCAGCGCAACCGCAACAACAGAAGCCCTCTCAGCCAAAGCCGCAGCAGCAGCCCGACTCCGCCTTTCAGGCTTCGCCGGGCAAGCAGGCAAAACAACAGCAGCGAGCGAAATCTGTGCAACAACCAACGCTGCCAAGGCCAGTTCAGCAGAAGCCAACTGCTCCAACGGTCAGTGCACAACCGAAGCCAAACAAACCCGCTCCGCTTCCGTGGAGTGCAACGACGAACACCAGTGCTCAGAAGAAATCAGAGCTGGAGTACGCACCGCTGCACGAAACGCTGCGTATCTTCGCCGGCTGGCTCCTTGCCTGGTACGGATTCATCTACGCACTCGGTTTCCTCGAGTACAGCGAGAGTATTCCACCAGTGCCGTTCATCCACGAGCTCTTCCGCTCGCCGCTCGTGCTGCAGTTCACCTTCGGCACGTTCCTGTTCCTCGCGCTCTCAAACATCCATCGCTGGATCGGCAAAGGTCTCCTGGCAGGATTCTTCCTCGCCATCGTCTGGTGCGGCGCCCTCGCAGGGTTTGTGATCTACGGATAAACTGTCATGGTGAGGTGCGAGCGCGTCGCGACCCACGAACCATGACAAGAATTACAGCCCCAGCGACTTGCGGATTTCCTCGGCCTGGTTTTGATCGTCCTGCTTCAGCGTCTGCTGCTGCGTGATGCCTTGGAGATCGAACCAGTCCTGCGAATGGCGCTGTTCGAGCTTCATGAGCTGCAGCAAATGCTTCGGCGAGAGCTCGGCAAACTTACGGCGCTCTTCTTCGAGGATGTTCTGCAGTTCATCGACCTGGTACTGCGAGAGCTTGGGAATCGCCTGAATGATGCGCCACTTCTCATCACGGGTGAGCGAGATGGACCCTCGCAGCAATGTTAGAAACTTCTGCTCGTCGAACGACGTGCTCGAATGTTCCGGTACGACGATGTTGCTGTTATTGAGCTGCGAGGAAATCGACCCGAAGCGGTAGTTCCCAACTTCGCCGAGCACGCGAATATCTTCGTCGTCGTAGCCCATCTCCTTCGTGGCAACCGTTCCAGGTGGCGGAGGCGGCGGGCCCATGTCCTGCGGAGGGGCTGCTCCAGTCTGCCCATCATCGCCTTGGCCTGCTCCAGCACCGGATTGAGCCGGTGGGGGTGGAGGCGTACCGAAGACCTGGGTCGGATCGAGTCCGCCCTGGGGGACCGGGTCACCTGGACGTGGGGGGTTTGCGCCACCCGCTGCTGCTTGGTCGTCTGCCATAGTAGATTCAGTTTAGCGCTGGAAGAGCGATTGACAAAGGAAAAGGTAACTCGCTCTCATGCCGAACGTTCCCCCTCAACCCCAACAAGTTTCTCTGCTGTTCGCCTCACCCTCAGGATAAACGCAGGATCAAAGAGCTGTGGAAAACGCATGTCGGGAAGTCCGCTCTGACGCAGTCCGAAGAGTTCTCCAGGGCCGCGAAGCTGCAAATCGATCTCTGCAAGGTGGAACCCCGAGTGATGTTGTTCCATCGCCTTCAGTCGAGGTGAGGCAGCCTGCTCTGGCGTCGTCGT
>CAYQJY010000033.1:0-11258 GCA_964418005.1 uncultured Candidatus Peribacteria bacterium | reverse complement strand
ATTAGGCAGTACAGCTATTTTCGGGAGCGTGGATACGTTGATGCAGATAAGAAAGAAAGATGACGGTTCACGTATCATTCATTCCATTCAGCGTTACGGAACAGATTTACCCGAAACAGTCCTGTCCTTCAATAAAGAGAGTGGACTGACTGCCCCTGTCGGAGAACTAGAAACGATGCAGGTTAAAGATGCGGAAGCAGAGGTTTTAGAAACTCTGGGTGATGAAGAAATGGAAGAGAAAGAGATCAGAGAAAAAGCAGGAGGAAACACTCGGATTATTTCCTCAGCTATAAGGAGCCTTATTGCTTCTGGAAAAGTGGCACGCAGCGGAGAAGGCAAAAGAGGTAATCCGTATCGCTATTGCAGAACCGACGTCACACTCCAACAATCCGAAGATGCTAATTCCCTTGCCCCATTGCAGCAATGAACGAAGGGGGAGAAAGGCAGATGCCAGATGAGGGACAGGAGTACATCGTTGAACCTCTGAACTGGACTGACGAACAGAATCGGCAGTGGATTCTATGCTTCGCAAGGCTATGCGTAGACTTGTATAACAAGCAGAATCCACCTAATATTACTTGAAAAAATAGTCTTATTTGATTCCATAAATGCATGATTATGGATAAAGGAGCAGTCACATATGCGAGAGTATCTAGTGAAGAACAAGTGGACGGCTATTCACTGGATGTACAGGTGAGGGAATGTAGGGAGTGTGCTAAGCGGCTTGGATGCGAAGTGATGGACGAGTTCGTGGAACAGGGTGTCAGTGGAGCAAAGGAGAATCGTCCCGCATTAGCGGCGCTGTTGTCTTTTTGCGAGAAAAACAAGGGTAAGGTGGCCTACGTGATTGTGAAAGACGTAGACCGCTTCTCGCGGGATACGCTGGTCCATCAAATCCTCAAAGGGAAGCTGAAAGCTCTTGGCGTCACTCTCTACTCCATTAACCAGCCGAGCATTGCAGAAGATAGCCCTCATGCACGGTTTATGGAGAATATCTTTTCTTCCGTCGCTCAGTTGGAGCGGGAGCAAATCAACTCTCGTTGTTCAATGGGTACTCTTGAAGCTGTTAAAGAAGGAGCATGGACCAGCCCTGCTCCATATGGATATGAGTTGTGCAGGAACGATGAAGGCAAATCTACATTGAAGCCCCAACCCGAACGAGCTAAAGCCGTTGTGAAAGCTTTTGAAATGTACGATCAGGGTGCGTTACTGATTCACATTGCCGAGAAGTTGCATGCTCTCGGCTATCGCACGACGAAAGGTGGTCGCTTCTCCAAACAGACAATGTTTCACTGGCTTCATAACCCCGCCTACATCGGAAAGGTCAGTAATAAGCTATATCCTGATCGCCTCATTGACGGCCTGCATCCATCCCTGATTCCAATTGATCTGTGGAATAGGGTCCAACAGCGTTTCGCAGGAAGAAGTGTTGTGCCAGCCCGATTAAAAGCAAATCCTGAGTTTGCTCTAACAAATATTTTAAGATGCCATGCCTGTAATGCTCCAATATGCGGCAGTTATTCCCGCAGTAGGAACGGTAATAGGTATGCCTACTATCATTGTCGCAAGCCCGGCTGTAAATCCAAGAACATCCAGCGCGACACAAGCGAGAAGGAATTTGTGAAGGTTTTACGGAAAATACGCCCAACGGACGAATGTATCCGTATCTTCGAAGAAGACGTGATTAAGGTTCAGCGTGAAAAGTGGCAGCAGCACATCACGGAAAAGGCAAAACTGACTCAGCAGCTTGCAGACCTAGAAAGACGAAGGAACGCCATCGAGGATAAATATTTCTCGGGCAGCATTGATGAGGAAACCTACCAGCGCAATAAGAAGCGCGTGGAGGATGACATTTTGAACGTAACAAAGGCAAGAGACGAGCATGTCATATCTGAGGAAAAAATACGTGCTCTGTTGGAGTTTGCCCGAAGTTTCATTACCTCTATATCGAACACTTGGGAAAAGTCGCTACCAGACGACAAGAGACTGGTGCAGAAGTTGGTATTTCCCATTGGCCTACGTCTCGAAAAGGACGGAAAGTATCGAACACTCCAACTTCCGCCACTGCTAGCCATAATCCCGAAAGCTAAAACTGATCGGTCTAAGATGGTGGGCGATCCAGGATTCGAACCTGGGACCTTTCGAATGTGAATCGAACGCTCTAACCAGCTGAGCTAATCGTCCATTTTTCTCATTCCCTCGCAAGCAGTGTAGCAACCAGCTGCCTGCCCGCCGTAGCCTGCCGGAGGCAGCGAAGGCGGGAGCTCATCGTCCAGACGGTGCGCGCAATTGTACGCAGGATGGCGTGAAGTGAAAGGTTGACCAAACATAATATAATGGTATTTTGCTCTCAGTAGCTGGAATCAACCCCATCACAACAGGAGAACTCGACTGCGAAAAAGGTATCCAGTTACACCGTTCATTTCCAGAAACGGTGTACCAAACAGGCTGCTGTTGAAGCTCCTCGAAATGACCAGCATCATCGAGTGTGATGTCGAGTCCATCGTGGAACTCACGCAGAAACATTGGATCGTCCCCGGAAAGAAGCCGATGGAAATTGTGGAGGAAGACGCGCACCTGCTTGCAGACGCTCTGCCACTCTTCCGCGGCCTCGGCCTCATCGGCGTTCCCATCCTTGGATCCGGAAGGCGTCAATGGATCGTGCTCTATGGCGCTTCGTATGTCGCCATCCACAAGCGCATCGTCCGTGCAGTCCGCCTGTGGAACGACGAAGGCGTGCGGTGGACGAATGTCGCGCTGCTTGCTTCACGCCGTGTGCTCGATCCGAAGAAGGAATCTGCCGACGTCCTCACAAAACCAGTCGACGGCGGACTGCGGTTCCGCCCTGGCTGGGAACCCCCCGCAGTCCTCCCGACGACGGAAGCCGAACTGTGTCCGTACATTCTTGAACAGATCGGCCACCACCGCATGTGGGACCCAAGCCGCGAACACATCGTGATCGCGGAAGATGAAGCCGGAAAGAACGCCGGAACCGAGGGCACCCTCCGTGCCTTCGTGAACCAGTGTGATCCCCGCGGCGAATCGATTGTGGTCGTCTCGTCCCAGCCGCACATCCAGCGGCAGGGGCTCATGGCATCGCGGATCCTCGGCGACCGCTTCGAGCAGATTGAAGCAACAGGGTACGACACCCCGGCCGGAATCGTGAACGTCACGAAGACGCTGCATGAAATCGCGCAACTTCTGTACGACATCCATGCTTGCGCGACGTAGACCACGTACGACGATCCGCAGGTACACCGAGAACCGCCCTTCCCTTCGGGGACGGGCGGTTCGCAATGTCTGTACACTATTTGCCTAACCCCAACCCTAACCCTCGTGTCCCGCCGTCTCATCATCACCGCCGACGACCTCGGCTGCAGCCCGCAACGGAGCCACGGAATTTTCCTCTGCTTCGAGCAGGGTGTCGTCCGCAGCGCGGGACTTGTAGTGAACATGAGCGACAGCAGCCGTGCTGCAAAGCATGCAAAGGAGAAGGCGGTTGCATGCGGACTCCACCTCAACCTGACGAACGAATCCCCCATCAGTGACCCGAAGGACATCGAGAGCCTTGTCGATGCGCAGGGGAATTTCCTCGGGAACACCGGCCTCCGGCGCATCCTCGAGAACGGTGAGGTTGATCCTCAACACCTAGAACGCGAGCTCCGCGCGCAGGTCGAATGGACATTCGACCACTACGGCTACCCGACGCACATCAGCGGGCATCGACACATCCATATTCACCCTCGCGTCCTCCCTCTTCTTCTACCGGTCATGGAGCGATACAGCATTCACTGCATGCGCCTACCAATCGAAACACTTCCTCCCCATGGCTACGAAATAACAGAAGAAGAAACGGAGCGAGTTACAGTACTGAATACTCAAGCCGAAGCCGCACAAACACTCCTGACGGGTACGAATGTCGCAACAACAAACGCGTTCCGCGGCGAAACGCTTTTAGGAAACGCGTCGAAGAAGAACATGCGCCACATCCTCTCGCGCCTGCCAGACGGCACAACGGAGCTCATGACGCACCCGAGCAGTCCAAGCGCGTACGGCACGAGCTTCGACCTCGACCCTCAACGCGTGACGGAGTTACAGATGCTCCTCGACCCCGAACTCCCGAAGCTCCTCGCCGAACGAAAAATTGAATTGATAACGTACGCGGACCTGTAGAAACACCAGGTATTGTGTGCAGTCGTATGGGGCAACACCACCTGTTGTAGTCCTGTCACTTGCTCGTGGGGCGTTCGGGCGTCACAATCGCGCTTCACATGGCACGTAGCTCCACCACCATCGAACAGCACAACGACGTCTTGGAGTCGGCGGATTCCACGAAGGAGTTGCAACAAATCGATCGTCTCATCCGCCAGTGTCAGAGCCGCATGGAGGGTGTTTCGGATGGAATCCTCTCGACCGCGACGAGGCAAGCAACACTGGAGATGTATCATGACCTCCGCCGTGAGGCCGAGACGAACGTCGACGTCCGGGCGGAGCGTCTCGCCTGGATGGAAGAGAACGTCGTTCGTCTCCAGGAGACGATCGTAAAGGCCGCGCACGAGCGCGAAATCTTCGAGGCCGATCTCGCGACAGCAGTTGAGAACAAGTGGATGCGCCCTGATAGTGCAAAGGAATGGATGAAGAAGTTCGAGGATTCCAGCCTTCTCGAGATGTCCCGCAGTATCTGGATGAAGGAGGAATGGGGTGGTTTCAAGAAGCGGTGGGCCTCGCTCGCACGCGATCGCGATGCGGTTCGGACACGTTTTGCACAGAGCGGCCTCTCACTCGAAGACGTCCCAGAGATGAAGGTGCTGAGAGATGACGCACTTTTTCTCGCGGAAGATAGGACCTACCACACGCGCCGCAGCCTTGTGGACACTGCAGACGCCGCGATCAGCGCCGCCGGGCGCAAGCAGCAACTCTTCCTCCGCGAAACGGAATCGTTCCTTCTCGCTGCATCCCGCGGTGAAGGACGCTACCTGCATCCATCGAAGGTCGGCGCATGGCTGAAGAAAATCGTGGCGCACGACACGCCTCGCGCCTATCGGGATGGAACGGTACGCCACCATATGGAAGGCTGGCTGGCGGCACGTGAACGGTACGATGCTCTGAAAGCTGATTTTGAATGGAATGATCGTCCCGACGGATGCGCGCCCATGCCGCTCGATGCCTTCCTTGCGCTCCCCTACGAAGCGCGCCTCACGACACTGACGGAAAGCGAATATCGCCTCGCGGCGGCCATCCGACGGCAAGAAGGACGTGAGCGCGAGACGGATCGGGATCTTGGCGCCATTCGCGATTTGATCGACCTCAAGGACCTCGACACGGCCGAGCAACGTCTTGGTGTGCTCCTCATGCGGGATCCGAAGAATGAAGACGTCCAATCGATTGCAGCGCATCTCGGCGTGCTTCTCGAAGAACGAGCGAAGAACGAAGACAAGCGCGAGGAAGAAGAGCGCACGCGCGATGCGCACCGCGAATTACACCAGCTCCCCGACGGTGTTCCAACGCCGCTGAAGAAAAAATATAAGGACCTCATTGAGAATGGTGACCCCGATGAAGCAGCTCTTTTCTTCCTCCCGATGAAAGTGCGCGCCGACCGTGTCATGAGCGGGCAAACCTCCGATGAGGAAGAGCGTACAATGACAGAAGCCGCCGAAGAAGCAGAGAGCGTCGCACTCCAGACGACAGACCATGAAGAGGATGCATCGACAGTGCTCGTCAAAGAAGAAACACCGCTCTCGGAGGTCATCGATCTCCTGAAGACGCACGACAAAGGGGCGAGGCGCTCCCCTGCCCTCGCATTCGAAGGCGTCCCCCACGAACAGCACATCCAGCTCGTAGGCCTCAATGAACGAGCGCTGGCCAACATGCGCCACCTCAAGAAAGTCGGGCAGAAGTACCGTGCACCGGAAACGGCAGAAGAGGCCAGAACGCCCTATGCAATGACCGCATAACGGCGGGAGCTACGCTATACTACGGTCCCGTTTTTCCACTTTTTCTATGAAAAAGCTTCTCCCCGTCCTCACGGCGACCCTCATTGTCACTGGCTGTGGCAACGGCATCGCCCTCCCCTCGCGCGATACCTCGCTGCAGGAAGAACTGAATAATCCTTTGTACGCCGAGTACTACTACGACGACCTCACGGAGCAGATGGTTCGACTTGCACTTGATGAGGACCCCCTCTTACAAGATCCGAATGTTCGCTCGATCGTCGATCACACACGCACGCGCAGCCTGGAACACGCGAACGTCGCCATGAAGCAGCGCGAGAAAGGAATAGAAGGAATCTTCCTGAGCGACCGTGAACTTGTCCTCGGCGAAGCGCTCCTCCTCGAGGATGTACTCTACTTCAGCCCAACGTTCGATTGTGCCCCCGGCCCGAAACTCAACGTCTACCTGACCGAAAAAGTGGACCCGCGCGAGGGATCGTTCCCGGACGAGACCGCCGTGTTCGTCGGACCCGTGAAGACCCAGTACGGCGCGCAATCGTTCAAGATTCCGACTCGCACCCACACAGGCACGGGCACGCTGAGAACGGTTGTTCTCTGGGACGACGAACTGGAGCTTCTCTACGGGTTTGCGCAGCTGACGAACGTAGCTTCTAGGAGCTAGGGGAGGAACCAAAAGCTCGTTCCTAGAAGCTAGCTTCCTATCGTAGCACCGCGGCCTGTTCGAGTGCGGCATCGATCGCCTCCGAGAGGTCGTCGAGCGTGGCAACGGCCTTCTGGCCGTTCACGAAGATCGTCGGCGTACCACCGACGCCACGGGCGATGCCTTCATCGTACGATGCTTGGATGGCCTTTCTTTTGATGTGCGAATCAACGCACCGATCGAAGAGATCAACATCGAGCGCAAGTTCCTTCGCCCAGGTGCGCAGCACAACGGATGAAAGATCTTTCTGGTTCACATAACTCGTATCGATGAACTCCCAGAACTTTCCTTGGTCACCGGCGCACTCCGCAGCCTCAGCAGCCTCCATCGCGTAGCGATGAATGGATGCGAGCGGGAAGTGGCGATAATCGTACCCGATTTGTGTCCCATACTTCTCGATGAGCGGTTGAATAACCGCTCCGTGTGCACTCCGGCAGGCAGGGCACTGCAAATCGGCGTACTCCGTGACGGTCACGAGCGCGTTCTGCGACGTCCTAGGATGGAGATCGGTATGAATGGTTGCCGTCAGACCTGTCGTATCGACGCATGCTGCGAGGAATGTGAGAGGAGCTGCCAAAAGGAGGAGTTTGCGCATGCGTGCAGCATGACACCGACTTTTTACAAACGCAATAAAAGACGCTGTGCTATGCTGTTCGCCCATGTCGCTGTACCGCGCATACCGGCCGAAAACCTTTGCAGACGTCACCGGGCAGGAACACGTGGTGACCACCCTCGAGCAAGCGGTCGCACAAGGGAAACTCGCCCACGCGTACCTCTTTGCCGGTACACGCGGCACCGGAAAAACGTCGTGTGCGCGTATCCTCGCAAAAGCGATGCTCACGAACAGCGTGCAAGACGCAACATTGAAGAAGCAAATCGAAGACGCGACCGACGACGGCAGCCTCGTCGACTGCACCGAGATCGACGCGGCAAGTAACCGCGGCATCGACGACATCCGCAGCCTTCTCGAGAAGATCCAGTTCACGCCCGTTGTCGCCTCGGCGAAGGTCTACATCATCGACGAGGTACACATGCTGACGAAAGAAGCGTTCAACGCGCTCCTGAAGACACTCGAGGAACCGCCCGCATATGCGTTCTTCATCCTCGCGACGACGGAACTCCATAAAATCCCTGCCACGATCCAGTCGCGCTGCCAACGCTTCCAATTTAGGCAGATCCGCGAGGAAGACATCATCCGCCGCCTGCAGTACATCGCCGACCAGGAGCATATCGTAGTCGAACGCCCTGCCCTCCGCGCTATTGCACACCACGTTCAAGGTAGCCTCCGCGACGCGATCTCGCTCCTCGACCAGCTGCGCAGTCTGCCGCAGATCACGCTCACAGACGTCCAGGAGCGCATCGGCGAATCGGGTCATGAGTTCGTGGAGCAACTCCTCACCGCCATCGATAATGGCGACGCTGCAGCCATGCTCGAGACCTCGCGCATCATGGAAGAGCGTGCCGCTCCGTTCGAGACCGTCATCCGCATGCTCCTTACGTCCGCCCGTGAGCGCATGCACGCATCGGTGCAGGAAGGAAACGACGGAACACGGGAACTGCGCATGATCGACACACTGCTCCATGCCGTCCGCGACGTACGCATCGCTCCTGTGCCCGCACTCGTCTTCGAATCTGCCCTCCTCTCGCTCGTCGCTCCGCAGGCTGCTCTGTCCGCCGAGGCCGCCCCCGTCCTGCGTGCCGCCGCGACGAAAGCGACGAAGCGCGTCGTGGCAGCGAAGCGCGAAGAACCCGAAGCAGCGTCCACCTCTGAAACCGTCACGGTCGTCGCGCCGGAACTTACCTTCGATGCTGTCCTCAAGGCATGGCCGAGCATCGTCGCAGCGGCCGAACCCCCATACGTTCGTATGTCACTCAAGAACGGTCAGCCGATGAGCGTCGAAGGCGATACGATCGTCATCCGCTTCGCCTCAGCCTTCCACCGCGACAAAGCGTCCTCGGCCGAAGGGGGCCGCAGCATCCAAGAAGCGGCGGAGAAGATGTTCAAATGCCCACTCACGTTGAAATTCATCGTCGACGCCGAAGCACGCGGTGCAGTTGCCAGCAGCGACGTCAATCTGGCGGAAGCGGCGTTAGAAGTGTTTTAAATAGCGTGCACGAAAAACTTGGAGAGAAAATATATCGGATCAACACTTCTTCTGTGCTAGAAAATTTTTCAGAGATTCTGTAGCAGCTATAAATTCTTCCCTACGTTGATGTCCGAAGTGGTCTTCAATGTATTCTTGCAAATTTTTGTGCACATTTTTATCAAGAATTCTTCGTAGATCATTCTCCACTAACGAGTCTGTGGAGAGTATCTCACGAGCAGCTGGTACAGCGTAGTAACGCAACATTCTGTAGTCTACATTGTAATGATCATCTGCAAGCAGGTTATAGAAAATACCTTTGAAGCGAATGATATCGAATCTTCTGTGAGAACAATTATTCTCGTGCTTTCTCTCAGAATCCATTCTGGAGAAATCACAACCGCTCGACGCACCATTATCGCAAAACCCGACGAGCATAGAAGCCCTAGAAGGTTGCTGCATTTTACGTAGAGCTTTCGCCTCAATTTGCCTAACTCTCTCTTTTTGGAGCTCATAAACGTGGCCAACCTCTTTCAGAGTGTGTTCATGACCATCTGCGATGCCATACCGCATTTCCAGAACTGTTCGCTCCCTCGATAAGAGGGTTGTTAAAACCCTGTGCATTTTTGTACGCAAATGCTCCGCGTCAATAACATCATGCTCATCATTACTACTGCTCTCAAGCAACGCAGATAATGGCAGTCTTCTTTGCTCTTGCGAGGCCAACTGCGCCTCTTCATCGCCTTGAGGAAAATCATTGTTGATAACTTTTTCAGAGCTATGACGAATTGAAATGCCGTCAAACGTTTCGGATAGTGCTTCATATGCTCTCTTCAGCTCACCATGAAAACGACCATTGAAGCGATTCCAACTAGGAATCGTTCCATCGAGTAACTTTTCAATGCATTGAAACAATGCATTGTCATAGGCAATATCGGCATCGAGGGAAGGGACGGACTCACTGAGAAACCGTGCGTGGTTTTTTTTCATTCGTTCAAGCCACGGATGTATCAATTGTATAAATTCATTCGCAGCACTTTTGTCACCCTGACTTGCTCTCGCCACTAGCTCACCCACTCTTTGGAGGCCAATGACCGAAAATATTCTGTGGTTACCACGCGCGTATACGCTCGTTTCGTCATGGTCTCGGTTGTAGATTCTTTCTATCAGCCCGACTCCTCCCTCCACAACAAAGCCCGTTGGCATGGCTTCGTAGCCAATCTTTGGTACGACATTCGGTCGACTATTTCGAAGTTCCACACATACTCCTTCTTCTCGCCCCCTATTTCCTTGAAAATCAGTAAACGTCAGCGAGGGGCGGTCTGCGTCCTGGCAATTGACGATGATCGCCATTTTACCATCGGCATACCGCATCGCTCTGTATCCAGATTGGCCAACTCCCACGTAACTGAATCGTGAAAAGGTATCGATCACGACCGATGTAGGAACACTATCTAACGATTGCTCCAACAGGGACGTTGAAACTAAAACAAGCACCTTACGATCGTGATACTTTTGCAATACTTCCAATCGCTGCTCAAGATCCATGCTGTCATACTTACTATTCCCACTCGTGTGAATGGGTGCCGCGATGGCTTCGATGTTGTCAGGGTCGATCCCTTTTGCCCGCAAGGCTGTTCTAAAGTGTTCATCGCTCTTGAGCTTTGGACCTAAATGTTCATTGAACGCTCTTGCGAGGTTGTGCACGTGGCTCACGGTTGTGCCAAATACGATGGCCGGCTCACCAGCAAGAATGATGTCTTTGGATCCTGTTGAGACGGAAGTAGATCGATAAAATTCAGGGAAGACGAGATTTCTCTCATAGACATCTATGGCATCCGCAACAACCGCACTATCGTCTGGCACCCTCTTCGATGGATCAAGTCCTGTCGTAAAATTTGTCGTAATAAGCAGGTTTCGGAAATCACAAACCTCTTTTCGTTCAACCGCTGTATCCAAGCCTAACCTGTAGCACGGTGGTCCGAAAATACTGCTTACCTCTTTGCCCTCGTAGTATCGAGGGGTCGCCGTAAGACCCAAATTTACTGCGTGATTGAATCTGGAGTGAACAACCGTGGCACTGGGCGTTAAGTAGCGATGCGCTTCATCCCAAACAACCAAACGAAAATCGTTCGGTTCAAGTTCAAAGTGAGCCCCTGCATTCTCTTGCTCTTCGCCCACCTCCGCCTCGAAAGCAGCTGCTTCATCCGCATTTTCATCTCCTGTCATACATCGCAACAGCGAAGCATACGTAATGAACGTGATATCTTTAACACTCTTTCCATATTGGTACACACTGCCAATTTCTACTTCTGGCAGAAGAAGCTTCAGTTTGTGTGAAAAATCGACAATCGCTGTCTGCGTCGTCACAACAATCAGACTTTTGGCACCTGATCGTTTCATGGCGAGACAGGCCAAAAAAGCGTCGCGCGTTTTACCGGACCCACCGGGCTTCTCGCTATACGTTCTTGTTTGACCACGTTCAAGCGTCTGTAAGAAACCTTGACTGGACTCAATTTGAGA
>CAYQJY010000032.1:0-11318 GCA_964418005.1 uncultured Candidatus Peribacteria bacterium | reverse complement strand
GGTCGAGTTAAGCACAAGAACGGAGCCGTTGAGGCCCAGGCCCTGGCCGGCAGTGAGAGAGGAACCTCCGGTGTCGTCATCGCCGCAGGAGAAGCGGCCGGTCGTGGCGTCCCATGCGAGGGTTTGGTTATCTGCGTCGCAGTCGGAGAGGCCAGCGCCGGAGAACGACTTGATGGCATAGAGGGTGGTACCCGAAATAGTCCCAGCAACGGCAAGCTTGGATTTCGGAAGGGCGGCGAGTGAGCCAATTCCCACATTCCCTGCACTGTCAATCTCCATACCAGCTACACCATTCGATCCAAATTGAAGACTGCCGGCTTCGAAATTCAGAACCTGCGCAGATGTCGCATTTGGTAGGCCCATGGTGATTCGCAAACCGTCAGTTACTTCATTTCCTGTTGTCGTTGTGTAGACGCGAAGACTTCCGACTGAACTGACAGAATGCGAGAGCACAGCGATATCACTGGTGGTGCCATTTCTCGTTTCTACCGCAAGTGCTCCAGATGAGGTAAGACTCTGCTCTGCGTGCACGAGAGCCCCGGAGACCGTCTGGAATTCGAGGAGCGAACCCGAGATGGAAGAACTGAGCGTGAGCACGGTGCCTCCGAGCGACAGGCCCTGACCTGCGCTCAGACTAGAACCACCTGTCTGATCTGTTCCACAACTGAAGCGGCCGGTTGTGGCATCCCACAAGAGTTTGCTTGTGGCGCCGGTATCGCAATCACTGAGGCCAACACCCTGCAACGAACCCCCTATATATAAGGAGGCACCGGAGGCAGCACCTTCCCAGACGAGTGTTCCTGAAGAGCGGAGTGTTTGAGTTGCCCAGATCACCGTACCCGAGTGTGAAGCGTTAAGGGAGAATGCGGTGCCATTCAGCGACAAACCTTGAGCAGGTGTGTAGGTGGTATCTGCGTCAGTGCCGCAGGAAAATCTGCCGGTGGAGGCGTCCCAGGCGAGGGTTTGTGTGGAGAGATCGCAGTCGGCGAGGCCCGCTCCTTGGAGGGATTGAGCGATGTAGAGGCTGTTGCCGGAGCCAGCACCTTCAAAGACGAGGGAACCGGAGGAGCGCAGTGATTGGTTAGCGAAGACAGTGGAGCCGGAGACGGTGCCGAGGACCTCGAGGGCTGTATCGGTCGTCGTCGTACCAATGCCAACATTCCCGCGGAAGTAGTTTGTACCACCGCCGTTTTGCGTCAGGAGCGAACCGGAAATTGTTCCCGTTACGTCGAGTGTCGCCTTTGGCGCCTCATTACCGATGCCGACGTAGTTCGTTCCTGTCGGAACGATATCGATGGTCATGAGAGGTGACCCATTACTGAGGAAGCGGAACTCATCCTCGACGTCGTCGTATTGCAATCCGTAGTTCGAGTTCGACTGAGAGTGTGCAATGACCATGCGATCATCGTTCGACGTTCCAGACGCAAACATCTCGATCATCGGGGCGGCAGTGCCGGAAACGACCGGGAACGTGATGGATCCGTCGTCACTGCTTAGCACGATGTCGCCAGCGGACAACGTGAGAGTTCCGACCATGGTCGCGTTACCGGTTGAACTCACCGTGAAGTTGCCATTCCCAACGTCGAACGCACTGGCGGCGGTATCGAGATCGATGCGAACGATATCGACGCCATTGTTCAGGAATGAAAAGATTTCGGTGGTATCACGATACTGCAACCCGTACGTCGGAAAGCCTGGAGAATGGCCGATCACCATGCGATCTCCGTTGCTAACACCCGACGCGAACATGTAAATCATCGGATTGTTCGTCGAGTCGGCGGCAGGGAATGTGATGCTATCCGCATCAGAGATGAACGATAGGCCGCCCGCTGTGATATCTCCACCAATGTAGAGCGAGGTACCCGAACCAATGCCTTCCCACGTCAGTGCGCCGGATGAGGCGAGTGCCTTGCTCGCATAGACCGTACTGCCCGAGACCGTCTGGAATTCGAGGAGGGAGCCGGAGATGGTACCGTTCAGAGTGAGCACTGCGCCGTTGAGGCCCAGGCCCTGACCGGCAGTCACGGAGGTGCCAGAATTATCGTCATCGCCACAAACGAAGCGACCGGTTGTGACGTCCCAGGCGAGGGTTTGGTTGTCACCGTCGCAGTCGATCGCGAGGCCGAAGCCGAATATGGATGTGCCGGAGAGCGTGCCTTCGAGAGCGATGGAACCGGAACTGCGGAGCGACTGACTGGCATAGATCGTCGAACCCGAGACGGTGTTGAATCGCACGAGTGCCCCAGTGATCGTGGAGTTGAGGGAGAAGCTCGTGCCGTTCAAGGTCAGATTTTGCCCAGCGGAGTACGTCGTGTCGCTGTCCGTGCCACAGGAGAAGCGCCCAGTCGAAGCATCCCAGGCGAGAGCTTGGGTGGCGAGATCGCAATCGGCGAGACCGGCACCTTGGAGAGATTGAGCGATGTAAAGCGAGTTGCCGGAACCAGAACCTTCCCACACGAGGGAACCGCTCGTGCTCAGTCCACGATTGGCAAAGACGATGGAGCCGGAAATCGTCTCCACGACCTCGAGACCCACACCGACATCGACGCCCTGGAGATTGATCACAAGCGCGCCAGTCATCGTATCGCCGGCGACGTTCACGTACTTGCTGTCACCGATGGTAAGCACGTTGCCAGATCCAAACGCCCCACTGCCACCGCTAGCATCCGCTCCACAGATCAGGTTGCCCGATGCATCGGTATCGATCGTATCGCAGTTGCGCAGCGACGATGCAGTGAGTGCGATACCCGACATCGTGCCGACGACTTCAAGCTTCGTGCGCGGAGCGATCGTGCCGATGCCCACATTCTGCGTCAGGCTCGTGAGATACGTAATGCCCGTGGCATCGGTCCACTCATCGCTATCGATCGTCTGCGTGATTGTCGTAGTGGAGACCGTCGAACCTTCTCCCCCGCCCCCCCCACCACCACGGCGCACAGGCTCTTCCGGATCGTTGCCACTGCCATACGGTGTCGGCCGGCGACCCGTTCCGGTGAAGTTCGGATGCGCCCACACGATCTTCCCGTCTTTCATCGTCAACACTTGTCCATTGAGTCCTGAACCAATCGCATCGAAAAGCGACGCTGGTGCGGATCCACGAATCGGTTCTGCAAGTTGTTCACCGCGACCGCCAATAGGCGACTGCGATCGTTCGGCACGGATGGTGCGTCGGGCCTCAACACGAGAACGTAGATCTCCATGGTTCGTCGCAACGAGAATGTCACGGACTGTCGAATGCGGTGCAATAGCCACCTCCTGCATCTCAAATAACACGGGCCCCTGAGAATCTCCTGTAGGAGCGGTTCGAACCGTAATCGATCGAGGCTCACGCGTGGGCTCAACGCCCGTAACTGTGCGTTCAGCATTCAAGAATGCAAGCGCACTGGCTCCCAGTCCACCGCGTGGAATCGAAACGATGATCCCAAGCAGCATCAGCGATGTGAGCCCGACAACACCGTAGAAACGTCCGACATGAGGCATCTCGCGCTTGATTGTACGAATCATCATCGATGCCTTTGGGACGAAGGCCGCAATATGACGAGCCATTTGCGCGCGGGAGTACCCAGTAACGGCCTGAACATAGGCACGAACAACGCCGCGTTGCTCACGCGTGAGTGTCTCGTACGCACACTCACGCAAAAACTTCGCGATCCATGCCTGCTTTTCCATACGGGAAAGTTCAGTCAGCCTGGGATGAGCCCCGCTTGTGAGGGCTCTCTGCAGCTCGGCGATGTCGTCGTACAAAGGCATGGGTTGTGTGTTTGTTTGTTCTCCGTGAAGAAATCTCCTAAGCATAGCAGAAAATCACCCAAAGTTGAAGGCTATTTGCACCCGGAATAATCAAGAGTCAAAAAATTGAGTCTTATGAGCCCACCTTCGCTCTCCGAGCTTCGGCGGACAGGCCTTATTTTGCCTCCAATTTCCACCCCTTGGTAATCCTCGGACCGATTCCGCCGGTCGGAAGCTCGAGCGCATATCGAGCCGGACCGTCCGAAGATGTGCTCGGGCAGGGGTCCTCCACACACGGTTCCATGCGTGCCGACGACACCCAGGACCCATCCGTTTTGAAAAATGCGATATCAAGCGGGACGAGAGTATTTTTCATCCAGAAACTACGGAGCGCTTCGTCGTCGAACACAAAGAGCATCCCCCGCTCCACGACGGGTCTGTTCATCAGCCCCAACGCCCACTCTTGCGAGCTATCCGCAACGTCAACAACCAGCGGGAATGCTTCCCCATCCGGAGCCTGGAGAACGATCTGCGTTTGACCTACGCCGGGGACATCTTCCTGCACCACGGCAGGCGCAAAAAAATGAAGAATCAAAATCCCGAGGAGGAGTGCGAGAAAAAATCCCCAAACCCAGAGCAGCCGCCGAAGAATCCTAGGCAGCGGCATGGCGAATGTGATCCAAAAACGCCTTCCTGTCTGTGGCTTGAAACAAGGCACTCCCGATCACCAAATTGTCCGCTCCGGCACGGATACACGCGATAGCCGTTTCTGCATTGATCCCCCCGTCCACTTGAATCATGAGCCCCGAATGAGCCTGGCGAAGAGCCTCAATTTTACCGATCGTAGAGCCAAGAAACGCTTGCCCTCCTCTTCCGGGCTCCACGGACATAAGGAGAACCAAATCAACCTCTGAAACGATGTCCGAAATCGCTTCGAGGGGGGTCCCGGGATTGAGCGCTATGCCGGCCGTCGCACCCCCTTTTCGGATCGCCGCGATCAGCGACTGTCGGTCGGCCGTGTCGGGAACCGCTTCGGCGTGGAACGTGATGTGTTGCACAGGAATAGCGAGGAACTCGGCGATGCGATTTTTTGGATCTTCGACCATGAGGTGCACATCGAGTGGCAACGACGAGTGGAAGTTCTGAACGACCTCCGCACCGTACGTCGTATTCTTCACGAACCGACCATCCATGATATCGAGTTGAATAGCATCGATGTGCGGTGCGACGGTCGCAATTTCTTCTACCATCCGCGCTGGTTCGATCGAGAGAATGGACGCCGTCACTGTCAGCGCTCGTTTCGTCATGCGATCAGCGCATCGAGATCGTCCACGCGCCTTTGATGTCGCCCAGCGTCGAACGTCGTTTCGAGGAATGCATCAACAATCTCCAAAGCTGTTCCCTGATCGATAAAACGCGCGCCAAGCGCGAGAACGTTCGCATCGTTGTGCGCACGTGCCGCCGTCGCGAGTTCCGGAGATGTACAGAGCGCAGCACGGATGCCAGGCACTTTGTTCGCTGCCATCGCCTCGCCATTGCCACTGCCGCCGAAGAAAATGCCGATTCCCTTCTTCTTCAGTACTTCCTTCGCACCTGCACGCATGATCGCCGGGTAATCGTCCCCCGCCTCCAACTCTGGCTTTACATCAATCACCGTATGCCCCTCTAGCTCAAGGTATGAACGGATTGTCTCTTTCAACGGATGACCCGCATGATCGGAGGCAAGAACGATTGTCGACATGGACTGATTGTAGCGACGACGAGTGGGACCTACTAACCACTTGTTCCCAAACTGTTCGCTCGTAGCATTGTATCACTACTACTGCTAGCGTGGCCCCCGTATGCCAAAGCGACACAAGCTCCTCGCCGCCAACTGGAAAATGAACCCGCCGCCGCAGGGTTTTGATCTCCCAATCAGCCCCTATCGTCGCACACCAGATGTTGATGTTGTCATCTTCCCGAGCGCGATCGATATCGATCGCTGCGTCAGAGCGGAATTAGTCGTGGGAGGACAGGGAGGGCGCCCGGAGGAGAATGGCGCCTTCACGGGTGACATCTCGATGGCAATGCTCGCACAGCACGGATGCCAAGCTGTGCTCTGCGGACACAGTGAGAGGCGCCAGCATCATGGCGAGACGGATCAGGACATCGCTATGCAGGTGCGCGCTGCGATCGATGCGAAACTCCTGCCGATTGTGTGCATTGGCGAGACCTTGGCCGAACGTGAAGCAGGTGATGCGGAAGCGGTCGTAAAGAGACAGATCGGAGTTGCGTTGAACGACATCGAAGCATCAGTGGTCATCGCCTATGAACCGGTATGGGCGATCGGCACCGGAAAGTCTGCATCGCCTACAGACATCCAATCGATGCATGCATTCATCCGCAACGCACTGCCAGAGCCCTTAATGGAATCCCCCATCCTCTACGGCGGCTCCGTCAAACCGGAGAATTGCACGGAAATTTTCAGCTGCAACGATGTCGATGGTGCACTGGTCGGTGGAGCGTCGTTGGACCCAAAATCATTCGGCGCTATCCTCGATAACCTCCGTTCTACCCCCTAATTCTATGGAATTCCTCAGTCTCCTTGGCCTGCTCATTCCCATCGGCATCATCCTGCTCTCCTTCATTAAGCAAATCGACCAGTACGAACGCGGGATTCTCTTTACAATGGGGAAATACAGCCGCATGTGGCAACCGGGGTGGCACTTGCTCATCCCCGTGTTCCAAAAACTAGTGAAAGTCGACGTCCGTGTGAAGGCGGTCGATGTACCGGATCAGGAAGCAATCACGAAAGACAACATTCCCGTGACAATCAATGCAGTTATTTACTTCAAGGTTGCTGATGCGTCGAAAGCGGTGATCGAAGTCGAAGATTTCTTCAACGCCGTATCGCAGCTTGCGCAAACAACGATGCGCAACGCCGTCGGCGAAGTGACGCTCGATGATCTTCTTCAGAAGAAGCAGCAAGTAAGCGACGGGATTAAGGAATCAGTTGATGCGGTGAGCGACGATTGGGGCATCGATGTACAGTCGGTGGAATTGAAAGACATCGTCCTTCCAGAATCATTGAAGCGAACGATCGCAAAAGTAGCCGAAGCGCAGCGTGAAAAGCAGGCAGTGATCATCAATTCTGAAGGTGAGGTTGGTGCAGCACAGAACATGGCAGAAGCGGCACGTTTACTTGCAACCGTTCCAGGAGCGTTACACCTGCGCACGCTCCAGAGCATCAACGATATCAGCTCGGACCAATCGAACACGGTGGTGTGGATGGTGCCGATTGAAGCATTACGAGCGCTCGAAACACTCGCGAAGAAATAAAAAAAGACCCGCTGTAGCCTCGGCGCAAGCGGGTCTTTTCAGATGTCTCAGCGAGGATTCTGCAGAACGGTCTGCGAGAGACGAATGATGAACACCACCATGACGGCCATGAGTAGTTGGCTGATCACCTGGCTCACAAACATCATGACCGACGATGTACTCATAAGAATAGCGCCGAAGATCACGCTGAGCACGGCCGAGACGACCACCATGAGAATACCCGCAACGATGAGGTTGCCGATGATCTTGCCCCAGTAGCCCTTCGTGCGGCTGTAACTGTCACTCACGCTCTGCATCACACCCTTGCCCTCCGTGAGGAAGATGAGCGGCGCTGCGATGAAACGCGGACCGAGGATGATCGCCGGGATGAAACCGATAACCGGAATCCACGCGAAGGAGCGGAGAAACGACCAGATCGACACGCCTGCGAGCGGGAGTATCACTTTCTGCGCACGTCCTATGGAAGCATTCAAATCTTTTCCTTCGACGGCAACGATCGCATAGTACGCGTACGCGAGGAAAGAAATGAGCATGCTGAGAATGGCAAACAAACCCAGCGACGGAACAACACTCTTCATCATGCCTTGCATTGCTGCACTCACATCGCCCTCTTTCACTTTCTCCGTCATTGCTTCCAACTCAGCCAACGCTTGTTCATCACCGGCTTCCATGCGCTCATTCAACTCCTGCATGCGCTCGAGATCGAAGCCCATGCCGTTCATCATCATGCCGGCGTTCTTCTGCACCTGCGCGCCCAAACTCACGGAAAGCACTCCCATCACGACGCCGAAGATCAATGCACCGATGAAAAGTGGCTGTGCGTGTGCTTTCGCATAGTTGAACGTATCGGACAAGAGTTGCCCCAGTGGCGCGGGGCCCGCGGAAGATGGACTCATAGGAAGAGGAGGGAGGAAAGGATACGACAAGCGTACGCCGTCGGAATTCGAGGCGCAAATGCCGTTTATGCACGAATCCAACCACTGCCTACTTTCGCCGCTCCCCCTTCCAGTTCCAGCATCGTGAGGAGGGCCCCTAGATCACCCGGTGTTTTCCCTGTTTTCCGTGCAAGATCATCGATCGTCACGGGCAACGTCGTCAGTGCAGCGAACACGATCGCCTCCTCCTGCGATGACGGTGCATAGGAACTCTGTGTAGGCGCTGATCTCCCCACAACACCAATCGTACGCAGCACATCGTCGGGTGAACGCAGGAGTTGCGCCTGTCCTTCGGCAATCAACCGATGACATCCAGCCATCGCGAGATCAAAGAGGTTTCCCGGACATGCGAACACGTCGCGATTCTCTTCGAGCGCGAGTCGCGCCGTGATAAGTGCGCCACTCTCCGCGGGCGCCTCGATCACCACCGTCGCGAGGCTCACACCGGCGACGATGCGATTGCGCGCCGGGAACGCGTGCTGCTGCGGACCTTCATCGAACGGATACTCACTGAGAAGCAATCCTCCGTTCTCGACGATTTCCTCCGCAAGCCGTGCATGTTCTTTTGGGTACACAGCACCAAATCCGCTCCCAAGGACCGCAACCGTCCTCCCCTTCTCCGCAAGCGTCGTCCTCGCAACGACAGCATCGATCCCATACGCCAAGCCACTCACAGTCGTACATCCTGCATGCACGAACTCCGGCGTCATCCATTCTGCGAGCCTCTGGCCGTACGATGTCATCTCCCGCGTGCCAACGAGCGCAATACACGGATGATCGAGCACGGAGAGATCGCCACGATACGAAAGAAATACCGGCGGGTCAGAACTTTCCTTCAGCAAGCTCGGGTACGTTTCATCCTCCAGTGACAGCACGCCAATGCCCGCCTTCTGAAACCGCTCGATCGATTTCTCCACGTCAAACTCCTCCAACCGCACGAACAGCTTCTCGATCGAATCGGTCTTCAAGCCAAGCTCCTTCAAAAGCCGCGGCGAAAGCTTCGAGAGCACATCATCGAGCGCTCCGTACCGCGCTATGAGTGCATCATAGCGCTTCTTATTGAGAATATTGAGCCACCAGAAGAGGAGGGCTGTTTCGGGCTGCACCGCTGTATGGTACCGCTATGCCCTAAAACCTGCAGAACAAGGATCTAAAGCTCTTGCCGAATCGACCGTCACCCCACACAATAGGGCCCCGTTCACGTTCTTTACCCCTGCAGAACCACAAGCCGACGTAGCTTCGCCCTTCGGGGCTACGGCGGGGCAGGCAGCTGGGTCAGCCTGTAATATAGCCAGTACATACGCCGACGTAGCTCAGTTGGTAGAGCATAGGTATCGTAAACCTAGGGTCACCGGTTCAAATCCGGTCGTCGGCTCCATCCATCACCGCGCACCACACCTCCTGAGCACTTCAGTGCTATTTCATGTATACTGTTATGAATGGGATTAGACACAAACACCTACATCATCGCCCAAGCATTCGGCCTCGCATCCATGCTCGTGGCAATTTGGAGTCAGCAGTGGAAGGAACGAAACATGATTTTGATCCTGTTCATTGTTTCGAATCTCTTCAACGCGGGGCAATTTTATCTCCTGAGTGCCATGACAGGGGCAGCAATGTCCGTCATTGGTGCAGTTCGGTTCGGCGTTTCTATTCTCTCCACAAACAAAGCCTGGCTCGTCTTCTTCCTCATCATCAATACGATCGCAACGTACATCTTCTTTGAAGGGTTCATCCTCTCCGGCACATCCTATTTTGCGGCAACTTTCATCATCCTTTCCAGCTTCCTCAAATCGGATCACTGGATGCGCGTGTCGATTATCCTCGGTTCCTTCGGTTGGCTTGTCTACGGCGGATTGATCGGATCAATCATGGCGATTGTCTCGGGTGGATTCTTCTTCCTGAGCAGTGTCATTGGTTGGTATAGGTATGTGTATGTACCAGGAAAAGCACCGTTAGTACGAGCGTAGCCCCAACAAGTGTTACTCCCGCTCCTCTCCTGCAACTTCTTTTCCATGTTCCACCCCTCCCTCGTATCCCGTGCGCCCCATCGCGGCAAAGAGCGCAAGTAGATTGTCTCAAGTTAATTGTACGGTACCACCTACAAAGAACGGTTCGACTTGTTTACCAACATGTTCCGGAAGCTTGATCACACGTAATAAAGCAAAACCCTCCATGGGAGGCGTTCCCTCTGGAACAATCGCCGCGGCGTTCTGGAGCGGCACCTTCGGGCCTCTGGGTTCAAGAATGCGGAGTTCGAAGTTCATAGGAGGAATATAATAGCGTTTTTTCCCTGAGGAAAGGGCTAAAGTCATATTTGATTATATATATAATTGTGTTATAATATGCACATGACGCAAACACATGCAGCAACACCGGGAGCATTACCGGCCGGCCCGCATTTCCAGCCGTTCACATCGGATGAGAACGGCGATCTCCGTTCAACGGATCACATCGACGCACTCTTTGCTGAAATGGGTGTAGAACAAGAGCACAACGGTCCCCTCGCAACCATGATTGAACAGGCGCGTCAGAACACTGCAGGTCTCCTCGCAACGAAGCTTCCGATATCGAAAGCAAAGGACCTCGGTGAAATCATCCGCACTGGAACCGAGGCCTATCAGCCGAACCCCGATACATTTGTGGACAAAAACGTCCCGACGGGCAGCACGCGCCTCGATATCGAACATCTTCCAAAGCGCTAATCCCTCCACCCCTATGTCCGCACGCATCCTCATTGTTGACGATGACCAGACGATCAGTTCGCTCTTCTCGCTCGACTGCGAGAGTCGAAATAACGACATTATCATTAATTCAGCAGCGAGTGGTGAAGAAGCGATTGAAGCAATCGAGCGTATCCAACCACAAGTACTCGTCCTTGATCTACGCATGGTGAAAGGCGACGGGTTCAGTGTGCTCGATCATCTCAAATCGATCGGTTCCACAATGCCAGTCGTCGTCCTCACGAACTACAAGAACGCGACCTACGAAAGTCGTTGCAAGGAATACGGCGTTCGGAACTACCTCATTAAGCACGAACACCCGATGAGCCGCATCGTCGATACGGTGCAGGCGTGCTTACCGGCGTAACCCGGCTTCGTCCGTCTCCGCTGCGCTCCGCCGGGACTACGCCGTGGCATGCTTTTTTACTTTTTGCCAAACCGTTGCCAGAGGGCATAGCCAGCGATGCCAGCACTCAGCGCAAAGAGACCCGCCGCAAGAACGTAGTGCAGCATGTCTTCAGCGTACCGCATCGACGTGATCGTGCCGGTCGGCACTTCGACGTGGAACGTATGCGCTGCGAGGAGCTTGTCTTGAGCATCGAGATAACGCACA
>CAYQJY010000031.1:0-11470 GCA_964418005.1 uncultured Candidatus Peribacteria bacterium | reverse complement strand
AACGGTCATTCGTGATGGAGAAGAACAAGAAATTCCTTCTGAAGATCTTGTCCCGGGCGACATCATCTTGCTCGATGCAGGCGACAAAGTGCCGGCCGACGCACGCCTCCTCACGGCGATGCAATTGAATATCGATGAATCGCCGCTGACGGGAGAATCTGTCCCCGTCTCGAAAGCTGCAGACGCACTCAAAGACGAACATCTCCCCGTCGGGGACCGTAAGAACATGGCCTTCGCCGGCACTTCCGTGACCCAGGGCCGCGGCAGCGCTGTGGTGGTCTTGACGGGGATGAAGACGGAATTTGGCACCATTGCAGGCCTGCTCGAAACCGTCGAATCTGGACCGACCCCGCTCCAGAAGAACCTCGACCGTATCGGACGCATGCTCGCGCTCGCAGCGCTTGTCATTATCGCCGTCATCGTGGGCGCCGGAGTGACGCGCGGTGAACCCGCAGTCGAGATGGTTATCTTCGGTATCGCACTCGCTGTGGCCGTCGTGCCGGAAGCGCTTCCCGCGGTCGTCACGATCACGCTCGCGATCGGCGTGCAACGCATGGTGAAGCGCCACGCACTCGTCCGAAAACTCCCGACCGTCGAAACACTCGGTTCCACAACCGTTATTTGCACAGACAAAACAGGAACACTGACGAAGAACGAGATGACCGTCCGCCGCATCGTGACAGCAGACGGCGCAATCGACGTCACGGGTGCAGGCTACAAGCCGCAAGGACAGTTCCAGCAGAACGGAAAAGCCGTAGGCCCCTCGCCTGCCCTCCTCGAAGTGCTCAAAGCTGCAACACTCTCGTCCGACGCGCACCTCGTGGAGCATGAAGGCACGTGGACAATCAAAGGCGATCCGACGGAAGGCGCACTCGTCGTTGCAGCCGCGAAAGCGGGGATCAGCAAGCACGATCTCGACGCGGCAGAACCGCGTGTTTCCGAAATCGCCTTCACCTCGGAGAGTAAGCGCATGACGACGATGCATGAGAAGGATGGAACGATCATTGCGTATGCAAAAGGCGCACCGGAAGTACTCCTCGAAGCGTGCGTGAACGAGAAAACATCGACGGGCATCATTCCGCTCACAGAGAAGCGCCGTAGCGAACTCGCGCAGGAGGCGCGTGGCATGGCTGCGGTTGCCCTTCGTGTGCTCGGCGTCGCTGGCAAGGAGAACACAGCGCTCGATGAAGCAGAGGACGATCTCACGTTCTTGGGACTTATTGGCATGATCGATCCTCCGCGAACAGAAGCCAAAGAAGCGATTACTCGCTGCCACAGTGCGGGGATCCGCGTCGCGATGATCACGGGCGATCACCCGGTGACAGCCGAAGCGATCGGCCGCGAACTCGGACTCCTTCGCAAAGGCATCGTCGTGACCGGCGCGGAACTCGATGCAATGAACGAAGCGGCGCTGAAGCGCGACGTTCACAGAATCGATATCTTCGCGCGCGTCTCCCCGAGTCACAAACTTCGTGTGGTTACGGCCCTCCAAGAGCTCGGCGAAGTCGTCGCAATGACAGGTGACGGCGTGAACGATGCCCCCGCGCTGAAGAAAGCCGACATCGGTATCGCGATGGGCATCACGGGCACCGATGTCTCGAAAGAAGCCGCCTCGATGACACTGACGGACGATAACTTCGCATCGATCGTCGCCGCGGTCGAAGAAGGTCGTGCGATCTACGACAACATCCGCAAGTACCTCATGTACCTGCTCTCGGCGAACATGGCTGAAATCGTCGTGATGGGTATTGCGTCCGGCCTCGGTTGGCCCGCTCCGCTCACGGCCGTGCAGATCCTCTACATCAACCTGGTCACGGACGGCCTCCCCGCAATGGCCTTGGCAGTCGATCCCGTCGAAAACGATCTCATGCACCGTCCTCCGCGCAATCCACGAAAGAGCATCTTCTCGAGCACGGTTCTCGCACTCATGGGAACAAGCGCCGCCTACGCTGCCCTCGCAACGCTCCTCGTGTTCTTCTGGGCCATCTCCACGGGCCGTTCGGCCACTACCGCAACAACTCTGACCTTCCTCACGCTGATGTTCATCGAGTTCGTGAAGGCCTACGTTTTCCGCCACCCCCTCCGCTCCACCTTCCGCTCGTTCTTCATGAACCGCTGGCTCGACGCCTCGATCCTCATCCAGCTCGTCCCTCTCGCCTTCATCCTCACACTCCCTTTCCTGCAGCATGCCTTCACCACAGAACCAATCAACGGCGTGGAATGGCTGGTCGTCCTCGTGGCAACGTTAGGCCTTCTCCCCACCATGGAATTCGCCAAATTCCTCCTGCGGAGGACACAGGGGGCGAGGGAGTTGATAGGGTGATTACTTGCAGTTGCAGTCAACTTTTAGATTTTCACCGATGACCGCTGCTGCCGTTTGTGCTGCAAATGTGGCGCTCCATCCGGCCGCTGCCATTGCGTTGTAAAGAACCGCAAAATCGTAAGCTTTACCGGACAGTTCTACCGTACTGAGCAAACTAGACATGGGAATAAGGGGAATAGAAGTAGTGATACCCGGGAACATACATTGGCAATCAACTAGGTGTTAGTGCGTTCACCATATAAAATGATATAATAACACTTTATAGGCACGATATAATTTCACTCTCTTTTGCTCGTTCTAGTTCATGTGCCGCACCCACGAAGGGGTACTGCTGGTTCCGTTCTGCGGGAAAACGGGACGAGGATTTTCGCGTAGGATCCAGCAGCAGTCGTTCCTGGCTGTGATAAATATGCAATATCCACTGATGCATGAACGAACATGTGAACGTGTCACAACGCCACCGCATCCAAAACAACGCAACAATGCTCATTACGACCGTCACACTGAACCGTGAACCATTCTTCGCGAATCCGGCCATCGCGCGCGAGGCAGTTGAAACATTGTTGAGGGTTCATGTTTTGCATCCATTCTCACTCCATGCGTTCGTTGTGATGCCGGATCACGTCCATTTCGTCGCAACGATTCCGACGCACAATTCCATATCCAAAATATTGAACGTATACAAATCGGGCCTGACGTTCAACACGGGTATCCGAAAAATGTGGCAGAGGAGATCGGATATGCGCATCGTGAAAGACCTGCGAGCCGTCATCGATTATATCCATAACAATCCTGTAAACGCCGGATTGGCCATGACGGCCGCTGACTACCCATGGTCATCCGCGTCAGCAATATGGACCCCAGCAGCGGCCGTTCCTGGCCGCGATCCATAAAACGGCCGTGTCGATCCTCATATTCCGCACCCACGAAGGGGTGCTGCTGGAAATATCATTTCGCCCTCTTGCGCTCGTTCTCGTTCAGGATCTTCTTCCGGAGGCGGATGTTCACCGGAGTGATTTCGACGAGCTCGTCTTCGTCGATGTACTCCAACGCCTGCTCCAGCGTCATCGGTTTGATCGGCGTCAGGTTCACGGCTTCGTCGCTGCCCGATGCGCGCATGTTGCTGAGTTTCTTCCCCTTCGTGACGTTCACGACAAGGTCCTGATCTTTGGCGCTCTCGCCGATGATCATGCCTTCGTAGATGTTCACGGCCTCGGCGATGAAGAGTTGTCCGCGTTCCTGGAGATTCCAGAGATCGTAGGCGGTCGAGACGCCGTTAAGCATCGAGATCATCGATCCGCGGCTGCGACCCGGGAGATCGCCCTTGTAGGGCTCGTACTGGAGGAACGAGTGGTTGAGGATGCCTTCGCCGCGCGTTTCGATGATGAAATCGCCACGAAACCCGAGGAGTCCTCGCGTCGGGACTTTCCACTCCATGCGGCTGTGGCCTTCCTCCGTCCGCATATCGACCATCTCTCCTTTGCGGCGGTTGAGCTTGTCGATGATCGTCCCCGCGGTCGGCTCCGGCACGTCGATCACCACCTGCTCCATCGGCTCTTCCTTGCCAGTCGGTCCATCGCGAAGGATGACTTCGGGGCGGCTTACCTGCAGCTCAAAGCCCTCACGGCGCATCTGCTCAATAAGGACAGAAAGGTGCACTTCACCACGTCCGGACACGATGTAGCTATCGCTGTTCGGAATTTCTTCGACCTTCAGACCGACGTTCGTCTCGCACTCCTTCATCAGACGGTCGCGGATGTGGCGCGTCGTCACCAGCTTTCCTTCCTTGCCTGCGAACGGTGAGTTATTGACCATGAAGGTCATGCTGATCGTCGGCGGATCGATGCGGATCGCCGGAAGTGTTTCAACAGAAGCATCTGTCGTGATCGTTTCGCCCACCATGATGTCGGGCACACCTGCGATCGTAACGATGTCACCGGCGCTCGCCTGCTCTACTTCCATCCGGCGAATACCCTGCATCTGGAAGATCTTCGTAATCTTCCCACGGCGATCATCCTGTCCATCGGCCTTTACAATCACAGTATCGCCCACCTTCGCCACACCTTCGAACACACGCCCAATCGCGAGGCGACCGACGTAGTTGTCGTACCCCAGCGACGACGGTTGCATGCGAAATGGCTTATCCGTGCGCTGTTCTGCAGCGGGAACGTGCGAGAGAATAAGCTCAAAGAGGGGGGTAAGATCCTTCGATTCATCCTCCAATTTCCGCTTCGCAATACCCTCGCGAGCGATGGCGAAGACGTAGGGAAAATCGAGCTGTTCGTTACTGGCACCAAGCACCGCGAAGAGATCAAACACCATGTCGACCACTTTCAGCGGGCGGGCGGCGGGCTTGTCGATCTTGTTGATGACGACGATTGGGCGGATCCCAAGCTGCAAAGACTTCTTCAACACAAACTTCGTCTGCGGCATCGGACCTTCCTGCGCATCAACGAGGAGGAGCACGCAGTCGACCGTCCGAAGAATGCGTTCGACCTCGGAGCCGAAGTCGGCGTGACCCGGGGTGTCGACAAGGTTGATGCGACAGTCCTTGTAGGTGATCGCAGCATTCTTCGCGTAGATCGTAATTCCGCGTTCTTTCTCCTGATCGTTTGAGTCCATCACCAATTCGCCCACGGCCTCGTGCGAGTTGAACGCACCGCCCTGCTTGAGCAGCTGGTCGACCAAGGTCGTCTTCCCGTGGTCGACGTGCGCGATGATGGCGATATTGCGAATATCCATAGAGAAAAACCTCGGACGGGGTGAAAGTGGGGGTATCCTAGGGAAAATCCCGCTGAAAGCAATCTAGGAGCGCCTTTTATGCCTTTCGGGCTGCTTCGTGGTCCAAAAGCCACTGCTTCATCACCTTCCCGTACGCGTAATTTCCAATCCCGCCAGAGCTCGGAATGACTCTGTGGCAGGGCACAACGATGAACACCGGATTCCTTCCAAGCGCCGTTCCAACAGCTCGAACGGCTTTGGGATGACCGATCTTTTCTGCAATCTGTGCATACGTCCGCGTCTCACCAAACGGAATCTTCCGCGTCGCCTCCCACACCTTCTTCTGGAACGGCGTGCCATCAACATCCAACTGCTTCCGCATATATTGATCAATAGAATTGTTCAGACTTTTACTCTTTATAGAGGGCTTTTCTAAAATTGAGATCCTTGAAATTCCTTTGGGAGTTTCCTGCACTTCGAGCGTGTACGGACCGATGCTGACGATGCTCGTTTCTGCCATGTCCGAAGGATAGCACGCTATGATTCCTCCCGTGGAAAAAACCCTCGAACTTCCCGAGCTGTGTGAGAAGTGCCCCATCTGTGATGGGCCACTCATTGAACGGAAACTGAAGCGCCACTGCGAGAAATGCGGTCAGCTCTGCGAGACGTGTTGCGATGGAGGAAATGAATAAGGAATGAACAGGGTATTGACATTATCTAAAATCTGTCTAAGCTACGTGCAGATGAGCACATTACGCATTCTTCCTTCGGCTTGGTGGTATCACCACGCTTCTGCGGGGAATGTCGTGTGTGCCTAAAAACTGAGTAACGCCTCACGATGTCACCCCGCAATCGCGGGGTTTTTCGTGTGTGCTCTTTTACACCACTGAAGTGCCTGGGGCTTGGCGGGGGAACATCGTGTTCCTCCGCCGCGGTCCCAGGTTGGGATACTGTTTTATGGATGGCCTCGGAGTAGTAACCGTTCAAAGTCCCTACTGAGACCATCCAAAACCATTGTTGAGGTGTTTTATGAGCAGTACAAGTGTGGTCGAAACGTTTTTTGACGAGAGACGCGCGATGACGCCCGGAGCGCTCAATGCGGAAATGCAGACCTATCGCATGGGAGCCGATCCGACAGAAAACCGTTTGAATGCCTATGCGTTCGAGCGGTTCGGCATCGAACGCGTAACGGAGATCCTCGAGAACTGGTGGGGCGGCAGCAACGCACCAACGATCTGTCTTGCGAGGCAGGTCATTGCCTGCAGCACCGAGCAACTCGCATTCTCAGTGATCGGCAGGAAGCTCTTGGAAAGCTTCGGCTGGGATTGGAGAATCATGCCCTTCGTGAGCGACTGTTACGGACGGCATAAGTACAAAGAAAGTTTGATCAAAATCCCCGAGCTGCAGTTTGATGCACAGGGAAAATTCGCCGGAACGAAAGGAGTACAGGTCATTGCCTCAAAGGAACGGCGGCAACAGATCTTCGGCGGTCCTTCTCCCCTGCTTCGCACCATTCCTACGGATGCGGGCACCTTTTGGGGAAAGGAATACGAAGCGATGTACTTGCCGGAATTCCATGCAGCGCTCTGGCAACGGGTAAAAGGTGGACCGCCTACCTCTTCCCCCGACGCCGGTACATTGCACAACGCCCTCCTGAAGGCGTGCATGGATGCTCCAACGGGAGAGAAGCCGGCGTATTTCTTCCGGGAGATCGGCGGGCACGCCGTAAAGTGCGATGCGTCCGAGTGGAGCAGTCTTTCGGAGGCGGACCGCAGCAAGACCCGTCCTCCCGCGCAGTGGTACTACTTTTTCTACCTCTCGCTATTTTTGACGGGAAGGCGCGCTCTGTTTGCATCGCTCGATGACGACAAGGACGTGCACGCGATGTTCCAAGTGATGACGGATATCGAACGTGTGACGGGACGTATGCCCCAGATCGCGGCGATACCGTACAAACACTCAATCGAAGATCGGACGCTGTACTTCAACGAGGTGAACCCGACGCTCTTTTCGTCCGGTGGAGCTAGCGGCGACGTATGGCAGCGAAGGCCGAGAGGTGAGCAAATCTTCGATCTCATGCTCGACGCAGAGCTTGCCTTGAGTAAACCGTGGTTTTGAGTATCCCAACCTCCGCGAGGGGGTGCCGGCGTTTGCTGGCACCCCTTCCTTTTCCTCCTTCTACCCATGACGATGAAACGCATGAACCAACCATCATTCGATATACTCGCATGCATTCGCGCACTCGTCGCATGCTCTCCTCGCCAACTCGAGGGCGAGAAGCAGGCACTGAAGATCATTCTCGCAATGTTGAAAAAGTATGACGTGCCCTACGCACTGCAGCGATTCACCACTGCCATTCCCGTAGCAACGAAAACGATGCTGCTGTGCGACGGTAAGCGCGTGCCCGCAGAAGCCTGCAGCTTCGAAAGTGGCCGTATCGATAGTAAAGACGTGATTCTCAGCAGCGCCATGCCCTCGCGCTACTGCTACGACGTCCCAAATATCAGCTTCAACCCCAGTTGTCCGGCATTCTCACCAGGCAACCACTACTTTGCGCCCGCGATGACCGTTACGCATGCAGGACTCAAACGAGTCTTGGCAGCATCGCGTATCGAGGGATCGGTACGCGTGCAAAAAGTGCGACACCAGTCCGCGAACGTGCTCATCGGCAATGCACGATCACCACGCATGCTCTGCTTCGCCCACTACGATAGCATCAAGAGGGGCGCGATCGACAATGCGTCGGGTGTCGCCGTAACGCTAAGCACAATCCTCAAAAATCCCGCGCTGCTCAAGACATGCCTGTTCGTCATCGCTGGGAACGAAGAGCTCTCGTACGACAAACCGACGTACTGGGGCCACGGCTTCCGTGCACTGGAACGACGTTCATCCGCACTCTTCAAGCGCGCGAAGAAAATTGTGACCGTCGATTGCGTGGGCAACGGAAAGCCCCAGATCATCACGGATATCAGCACCGTCTCCCGCGCCTTCCCCTTAGCGAATTCCGCTGCATTCAGCCGAAAAACGGTCCTTCTGACCGGAGATTTCGCACAGCTCATGACCGTCTACCACAGCGACCTCGACGACGGGCGAGGCATCGAAGAGCGTTACCTGCGAGAATCGGAGCGCATGCTCGCGCGTGTCCTCATGCCTTCTTCCTCCTCCAAACATCGAATTTCTTGAATGGCCAACACGTGAGAATATCGTCCTTTGTTAGCCATGCACGCTGTGCCTGCAGAACGCCGTGGCTTTTCACCAGTCCATGCACGCTGTGCGCATCACTCCCAATCGTGAGCATCACGCCTTTCTCTTTCGCACGGCGTGCAAGCGTGTCGTTCAAATCGAGCCGATGCACGGACGCATTCATCTCCATCGCCGTCCCGGACGTCGCAGCTGCTTCGAACACAGCATCCCAGTCGGCATCAACAGGATCGCGTCGCAGGAGCTCGCGCGCGGTGGGATGCGATAGACAGTGCACGAGAGGATGGGACACTGCTGTGATCAGTCGTGCCGTCTGCTCTTCTTTACTCAAACCGAAATGTCCATGAATCGAAACCGTCACCCACTCAAGCTTCTTCAGTGTCTTTTCGGCGAGGTACAAGGTCCCATCCTTCATGATATCCACCTCTGCACCGGCGAGGATCGTGATGCCTGGCACCTTCTCCTGCACCGCCGCCACGGCGGCCAAGAATTCATCGATGTTGTCATTGTTGGTCCCCTTGACCATCCCCATCGGCGACGCATGATCCGTGATTGCGATGTACTCGAGGCCTGATTCCTTCGCCGCTTTCGCCATCTCGATCATCGTCGCATCACCATCGCTCCAGGTGCTGTGCATGTGCAGATCGCCTCGCAGATCATTTTCCGTCACACACACCGGCAACGCACCACGCTTCGCCGCATCGAACTCTCCCCTATCTTCACGCAACGTCGGGGGAATCCACGGCAATCCGACTGCCGCATACACGTCCTCCTCGGTCTTCGACGCCATGAGCCTCCCCTTCTTCTCTGCCGTGCCTTTGTGCACACCGTACTCGTTGATTGTGAGCCCATGCTCAATGCCCATCTGCCGCAACCGCACGTTGTGTTCTTTGCTGCCCGTGAAGTAGTGCCACGCTGCTCCGAACGACTCGGAGGGCACGACGCGTAGATCGGCCTGCAGTCCACTCTTCAAGCGAATAGCCGCGCGCGTGTCGCCACGAGCTAATTGGTCAGCAACCCCACTTACGCCCAGGAACGCATCAATCAGGGCCTCAGAATCCTTTCCACACACCAAAATATCGATATCCCCGACCGTTTCCTTCCCTCTGCGCAGGCTCCCCGCGTATTCCGCCCGCTCGCACCCCTTCACATTACGCAGCACTTGCAGAATCCGCTCAGCTTCACTTAGTGCAATATCGCGTCGAAAGCGACCGGAATGCGACTTGAGAACCTCAATCCCCCGCTTCAAATTCTCAATCGATTTCTCACCCCACTTCGGCAACCCCTCCAACTTTTTCTGTGCCAACAATTTCTCAACGTCCTCGATGCCTTTGATCTTGAACTCTTTCCACAAGAACGCAGTTTTCTTCGGACCCATCCCCGAGATTTCCATCACCGCGAAAAGTCCCTCGGGCACTTCTTTCTTGATCTTCTCCAAGAATGCAATCTTCCCCGTGGTGATGAGCTCCTCCAACTTCAGTGCAATATCGACACCGATGCCCGGGACCTCCTTGAGTGCCTTCACTCCACCCCGTTGATAGATCTCCTCGATCCCTTCCGTCATGCCCTCGAGCGTCAGTGCTACCCGCTCGTATGCCCGGATTTTGAAGGGATTCTCCTCCTGAAGGGTAAGGATCCGGGCGATCGTCTGAAGGGCTGCGGATGCCGAGAGGTTGGGCATGACTCCAATTCTATGCCTTGAGGACTGATTTATGCACCCTTTCTGCTCTCATCACTCACCGGAAGATCAACATAGAATGTTGTACCTTTGCCTTCTTCACTCTCGAACCAGATCTTTCCGCCTTCAGCTTCAACCGCACCCTTTGCAACGAAAAGACCGAAACCGTTACCATCGATGGCATTGCGAGCATTGCTAGCACGGAACATGCGACCGAATATCTTTCCTTGTTCGGCTTTCGGAATGCCCATACCTGTATCGGCCACCGTAACAAGCAAACGCCCTTCCTTGATGACCACATCGAACCTCACTTTTCCACCTGTCGGCGTGTACTTGATGGCATTTGTAAGAAGATTCTCGATCGTCATGTTTGTATAGCGGCGATCAAGTTTAGCAATCGGTAGGGATGGTGGAATGTTCTTCACAAATCCAACGTTCTTTTCGGCCGCCTTCGGCTCGATAGTAGCTATCATTTCATGGAAGAACGAGTTCAGATCCAAATCCTGCTTCTCAATCTTCATACGACCAAGTTGAATACGTGAAACATCAAGGATCATACTTACAAGATCTGACATGTTTTCTCCAATTCCATGCATTGCCGTAATATGCTCAGCCTGTTCTCTATTGAGCGGTCCAAGATCGCCATCCTTAAGCATTTCCAAATACCACTTAATGGATGAAACTGGAGTCGCAAGTTGATGACTAACAAGTCCTAGCAACTCGTCTTTTTGTTTATCAAGCTCTTTTAGCTGCTCATTTGCATTTTCTAATTCAACAGCAAGCTTTTCAATTTTTTCACGCTGCTCAATTTCTTTTTTTACGCTATGAATTAGATTTGCTCCCAAAACACTGACTAAGCCCACGGTAAAAATAACAATAATGTGAATATAATTTACATCCTGGATAAATAGTAGAGCCGCAATAGAAAACCACAGCGCGATTACCAGAATTTCTGACGTAAATAGTTTCGCATTAAAAATTTTGAATCTTACAATCATGTAAGAAAGCATCGAAAGAAATGAGAGCATCCCAATTGGCCCTATTAAGTTAAACTCATATATCTGAGTCAGTTCTCCGAAGTAATTCGAAGCCCAAAAAATTGCTAAAAAGAATACCAACCCTGTAGAAAAAATTATGGTTTTAGCTGCTTCCTCCCGACCAGCTTTGGAATGCAATCGTTTAATAGCAATTAAAACAATTGTCGACAGACAAAGCCACTCAAAAATATATATAAAAGGCCATAGTGAACCACTAATACCTTCACAGTTTTCTACATCAAAATATGCGATATTTAAATTACTTGGGAGCAAATACGCAGTAACGATAAAAACCAAAACGATTAAATTTGTTGTTAACCTGGAAGGCTGCTTTCCATAAAGAAATACATGAGCCAATGGTATCGCAAATAAAAAGATACCAATTTCAGAAATGAGATATATCTGCCAGGCAAAATGCACTACTTCCAAATATGCTGCTGTCCACTGAACTAAAGAAAGTAAAATGTAAGATGCAAAAAATAAGTTAATTCCAAAAAAATATTTACTCAG
>CAYQJY010000030.1:0-11622 GCA_964418005.1 uncultured Candidatus Peribacteria bacterium | reverse complement strand
TGAATTCGTGGAAATGATTCATGTGTAATGAAATATGAGTGCAAATGTCTGGTCGAGGATGGGCGGCTCAACTCGAACTCCTGCGATCATACCACCACGAACACCGTCATCTGGGCAAACGATACGTTCAGGTCGTCCGCTTGTTCACGCCGGAGTATGCGCCCCGAAGTGATCGGGAGGTGTCCAGCATGAGCCAATCTGTGATGGCTCTTTCCATAACCTGACCCCCTCTCGCACCCATCAGCTCATTGACGAATAGGAATGGAGCTTTGATGGTAATATATTCACCATGAGAGTTGCCATCATGACAGAGCAGTCCATGAGGATTCCGATCGATCATGTAAGGAAGAACATGGGAATGGGTCGTTCGATCAATCAGCTCATCCGCAATGTCATCAAACCTGAAATGGAATTGAGGAAAAGGCCACCGTTTTCAGCAGCAGTGATCGAAATGTTCAGTGACGAGCGTAAAAAGACGAAAGTGCATTTTGATGAGGAGGCAACGCTCTTGATTGAATTCAAGGAAGGTCGGGTCACTCCAGAATGGGTGGGCAAAACAGATAAAGAGCTCGGCTGGACGATGGATGACGTAAAAGACATACAGATTCCGTCAGACTTCGGCGATCCCAACTCCGCGAAAGCCCTTATTGTTCGCAGGGGAGACATTTTCTACCTAGCATTCGACTTCCGATATAACCGACAGACAGTACGGACAAAACTGGAGCGCGCGCGGGAGTTTATCAGTGCCGTGCGCGATCTTGATCTCGAAAAACATCACTACCCTGCGTGCTATCTCCTGTGGTCGGCCGTCGAGCTGATCACCGATGCCATTATGCTCTCGATGCCGGACGCGAAGCCCGTAAAAGACCATGCCGAGCGATTGCGGAAACTGAAAGCCACGAAGGAAAAGATCAACGTCGTTTCCGATGATATCGTCGTGCTGCTGGGAGAATTGGAGAAAGTGAAACCCATTGCCCGGTATGCAGACCGTCCGTCCAACGTAAAATCCCGGAAGCTCCGGAAAAAAATGAGCAAGGAGTATTTTCAGACAGCGCTGGCGAAAATCGAGCACGAGCTATCCAGCAACATCATCCTGCGAGTTTGAGCGGGACGGGACTCCGCGATGCACATTAATATCGTATAAAACCAAACAAATTGATACACTGCGTGAAAATGAATTCGACCGCCCAAAACATCCAAGGCTTTGTGGATTACGTCGGCACCCTTCGGGGCGACGAGAAAGGAGAGGCACAGGTTTTCTGCGATCGTCTGCTGCAGGCTTTCGGACACAAGGGCTACAAAGAAGCCGGTGCGACGCTCGAGGATCGTGTGAAGGGAAAGGAGGGCGGTACGAAGTTCGCCGATCTCGTGTGGAAGCCCCGCATGCTGCTCGAGATGAAAAGCCGGGGAGAAAAGCTGCAGCGTCATTACCGACAGGCATTTGATTACTGGCTCAACCTCGTCCCGAACCGTCCCCGGTATGTGGTGCTCTGCAACTTCGATGAATTCTGGATCTACGACTTCGACGCGCAGCTGGAGGAACCGGTCGATCGCATCGCGCTCGAAGAACTGCCAAAACGATACACCGCTCTCAACTTCCTCTTCCCGGACGCGCGCAAGCCGCTCTTCGGGAATGACCGCGTCGCTGTCACCCGCGAGGCCGCCGACAAGGTAGCGTGGCTATTCAACTCGCTCGTCGGGCGCGGAGAAAAGCGCGAGGTTGCACAGCGCTTTACGCTCCAGTGTGTGATCGCAATGTTTGCCGAGGACGCGGGGCTACTTCCAGCTGGGCTCTTTTCTCAAATTATCCGGGACTGCATGGAGGGGCAGAGCACATACGATCTCATAGGTGGGCTCTTCCGGCAGATGAACACATCCACCCCGGCGCGCGCAGGACGCTACGAAGGAGTCCCGTATTTCAACGGTGGCATCTTCGCCATTGTGGAGCCGGTGGAGCTGGACAAGGTCGAGCTCGAGGCACTGCAGGATGCCGTGAAAGAAGACTGGAGCAAGGTACAGCCCGTCATCTTCGGCTCGCTCTTTGAGGCGAGCATGGACGCGAAAGAACGACACGCCTTCGGCGCGCACTACACGACGGAAGCCGACATCATGAAGATTGTCGTACCGACGATCACCCGTCCGTGGCAGGAACAGATTGAGAAGGCGAAGACGCTGAAAGAGCTCACGGCGCTGCGCGGGGAATTGCTGGAATTCCGGGTACTAGATCCCGCATGCGGTAGCGGGAACTTCCTCTACGTCGCCTATCGGGAACTGAAGCACATCGAGATCGAGCTGCTCCGCAAGATCCATACGGAATACGGCGACAAGGCAAAGCGGGAGGCAGGCACCATGTCGCTCGTCAGCACAAAGCAGTTTTACGGCATCGACAACAATGCCTTCGCGGTAGAGCTTGCGAAGGTCACGCTCATGCTGGCGAAGGAGCTCGCTATCGAGGAATCGAAGCAGCTGCTCGATGCCGATCAAATGGGGCTGGGCTTGGAGATGGACGCGGCGTTGCCGCTGGAGAACCTCGACAAAAATATACTCTGCGCGGACGCGCTGTTTTATGAATGGCCGAAAGCGGATGTGATCGTCGGGAATCCACCGTACCTCGGAGCAAAGAGGCTTATTCAAGAGCATGGACACGACTATGTGAAAAAGCTGTACGCACAATTTCCCGAGGTACCTAAACTCGCGGATTACTGCACCTATTGGTTCCGCTTGGCGCACGATCATTTGCCACAGGATGGCCGCGCTGGGCTTGTTGGCACAAACACCATTCGCCAAAACGAATCCCGCGAAGCGAGCCTCGATTACATCCTCGCAAACGGCGGCACGATCACCGAGGCGGTCTCCTCGCAGGTGTGGAGTGGAGACGCCGTCGTGCACGTCTCGATCGTGAACTGGATCAAGGGCGAACAGAAAGGTGTAAAGAAGCTCTTTATGCAACTTGGCGACAGCAAGAACAGCCCATGGGAAATCCATGAGCTCGACCTGATCAATTCGTCTCTGTCGCCAAACCTCGATGTAAGCCGCGCGATCAGTCTACACGCGAATGCGGATGCGGAGGTGTGCTACCAAGGCCAAACCCACGGACACGAGGGATTTCTGCTTGATCCGGAGGACGACAAAGGGATTCTGCAGGATTCCGCTTCGCAGGAGGTGCTCCATCCATATCTCATTGGTGCGGATTTGCTAGGGCAACCGGGAGGCAAGCCATCGCGTTACATTATCGACCTGAACAATGTGGACGATATTGTCAGTGCAATGCGATACGGTGCTGCCTACCGACATCTTGAGGCGAATGTAATGCCAGCAATGAAGGAAAAAGCGGAAGAAGAACGGACGAAAACCGGAAAGGATGTCGGTCCCCGGCAGACACATTTCAACACATGGTGGAAGCACTGGAGAGGCCGATTAGAAATGCTCGGCAAGATCCATTCGCTGTCGCGTTACATCGTCTGCGCGCGCCATACCAAGCGGCCGATTTTTGAGTTCGTGCAACCGTCGATCAATCCCGGTGACGCACTTCAGATTTTTGCGTTAGAGGATGATTATTCATTCGGCATTCTGCAGTCGGACGTGCACTGGCAATGGTTCGTTGCACGCTGCTCAACGATCAAGGGTGACTTCCGCTACACATCAGATACTGTCTTTGACAGCTTCCCGTGGCCGCAGAATCCGAATGAAAGTCATGTGAAGAAAATCGCGGAAGCGGCGGTTGCACTACGCACTCTCCGGCAGAATTTGATGAAGGACGGAAGCACCTTCCGAGACATCTACCGCACACTGGACGTGCATGGAAACAATCCCATCCGATCGGCACATCTTGCGCTCGATGCTGCCGTGCGCGACGCCTACGGCATAAAGGAGGAAGAGGATGTACTCGGATTCCTGCTCAAGCTCAATCAGAAACTCGCGGTGAAGGAGGCGAAGGGAGAGAAAATAACAGCACCGGGGCTCCCGCCATCGATCAAAGACAAAGCGGCATTTGTTACAAACGATGCGGTCACTCTCCATGCAGAATAAAAGCCTCTACTTGTTTACAGACGACTCCGGCACGGCCAAGTTCGGGGACGATGAGGATTCGATCTTTTCCCTTTGTACCGTCGTTATTGATGAGCCAAGCCTAATGAAAAGCGACGAGAAATTTGCCGCATTCAAAAAAGAATTTGGAGAAAGGATGGGCATCGAGATTGGCACATTACACAACATTGAGATCGAAGACGGGTTCCTACGTGGAACAGGAAAATATCAATCGCTGAAAACTGATTCCCGATTGGCGACTGACTTCCTCGATTCCCTAGTCTTTCTCCTCCGTGAAGCGGACTACAAGCTGATGTCGGTAGTTTTCGAGACCCGGCCATATTTTGATTGGTTTGATGCTCAAGTTGCAAAAGTATATGGAGCCCAGAAAGTCACGGTTTCGCATCAGGCTGACTCGATCTTCACGACGACATATTTCTTCCAGCTCAAGTACCTCTATCAACAAAAGCTACAGGCAGACTATCAGGATTTCTTTTTCTACATCGAAGAACGCAATGATGTTGATGAGCGCACAAAGGAATTTCTTGAAACGGGAATATCGGTTCTGTTTCGCGGGAAGAATGCCCCGTTGACCCTCAACGTCCACAAAAACTCCGACGACTACCGATCGGCTATGGAGATTGCTGACCTCTGCGCAAATACACTCCGAAAACAAACGATCAATCCTCAACTACGAAACAGAGAATACAGTGTGATCAAAGACAAAGTGATTCTAAATAAAAAGCTCTCAGTCGAGGACTTCATAAAAGGATACGGCGAATTGAAGAAGGCATCTCCTACACGGTAGCCCGTGTGTGCCTCGCTGTTAGGGCTGTGAGCGCTCATTCCCACACGCTGGACACTGACCAGCCTGAGGAATCCGAACGCCGCGCATTGGGGCTGTTTCTAGCCCATGTCGAGTTCATCATCCTTGCTACGCGCAAGGATTATGGCAAAAACAACGAAGACGGTAGAATAGCGACATGTGCTGCTGTTGCTGCTGCCATCGGTACGATCCACACACCTCCGCTATCCGGAGGAAGTTGCGCAGTTGCCGCTTTCGGCAGTTTCGGCAGTGGCTGCAGACCCCCTCCGTCCCGAGCACCATCGCGTGGATCATCATCACCTGCATTCTCGCCTCGCCCGGCATCGCGTTGTCTTTCTACATAGAATGTTCGCCTGAACCGCCTCTGCCACCAAGTTCGTACTGTTACGAGCTTTCATACATTCCCACGATCCTTGCCGGTATCGCCGGTCTAATTTTCGCTCTCGTCGTGTTCATCGCGGAGTCGATGCGTGCAAGGCAGTTTGATCAAGTGAGCAGATCCGGGCTACGACGGTCGCTGCTGTTCCCACTCACGGTATCAACCCTGGCAGCGTTCTGCTTGCTGTTGGTCTGGCATCGTGACCACAACATCGCGCTTGGTGCACTGCCCTTTGCTATCGGGCTGATGGCAATCACATCCACCTACCAGCTTTTGCGCAGATTCTGGAATGAGGAGCAGTTCGACCGACGCGATCTGCCAGTAGTCGATACGCTCGAGCTCCTGTTTTTCTCGGAGGCGCTGCACGGCGCAACCGGCGGCCGGGCACTCTCGCTCAAATTGCCGTGGTGGAAAGTGGAGCGCCTAAAAGCGAACGTGGAGAAGGAATTCCCGAACTTCATCCGTTCCGCTCTTCGGCAAACGGAAGATGCTCAAGAGGACGGGGAGAACTACGTCGTGTGTCTGGGGCGCTTCATCGGTGAATTGGAAAAGTCCCTTGAGACGATCGGTACCAGCGCCGCACAGCACACCTACGTCCCGCACCTTGTGTCGTGGTACACCCGCTACCTGATCCATTCGGCACCGGATGACATGAAATGGCTGGACGAACGGCATATCGGTTATTTGCCTGTTCTCAACACCGAATTCGCCTTCGCTCTTCGCAATGCTTCGCAGTTCGGAGAAAGCCTCGACAACGTCACGCGACTCTACTGGAAGCGCACGGCGCGCGACGAGATCATCAGGAAAATATGGCATTGGCTGAATGAGGAAGTATCCAAACCGATCGAAGGAAAGCTGTTTGAGCGCGGAAAAACAAAGGTAGATTACGACGCCCTCGTGCCCTACGTGGAAGGAGTATTCAAAGCCTACGAGGATCTTCTGATCCGGGCATACAAAGAGCGTGATGAAAAAAACTTCCCCCGCATCGTATCTGCATACAGTCGCAGTTTCAGCGAGTTCGTTCTCGGCGGCTTCGGAGCGGATTTCGACGTGGAGCACGAGGCCGATGGCGCTCGGTATCGCCTCGAGCATGACACCGACCTCACGGAAGCCCAGCGACGCGAATGCGATTCAGCCATCGCGTTGGATGAAACGAGAAAACACGTGGAGCGCAGCAAGTGGGAAATGCCGCTGGTGTTTGGTACAAAGGTGTTCGAGGACGTGATCCGAGCGCAGGAACCAGAGGAGCGGGAGAAGCTCAACAAATTCCTCGACACACTCCGGCAGAATCTGCCCGAAGATTTTTCTGATCTCCTTGCGGTTGCATTGGGATTGTCGGACATCTCGGATGACAAGTGGCAATGGACGTGGCTACAGATGCCGGAGAGCGACGAAGTAGAGGGTGTGAAGACATGGTCGAGCGGCAGCGTCGGTGCGGCTGCTTCCGGGCTCATGCTCTATCACATCCTCCGGTCACGGCGCGGGATTCCGAATAATCTCCATGCAACAGTTGCTCTCGCGCCCGGCAATCACTACAGGGTGCAGGAATGGGTCGAGTTACTGACCAAACTCCAAGCACCCGAAGGCGTTGGATGGGCAAGATTGCTCACCGATGAGGACAAACAGAGAATCACACCGCTGAAGGCACAGTTCGAGCAACTACAGAACATGGCGAATCAGGCCGAGCTGCAGCGTATCCGCGAGCAGCCGACGGTAACGGATGCACAGGTGAAATTCAGGGATGCGGTGATGGACGGCTACAAGGTCACGGGTACTTTGCGGCACCTGCTGGATAGGCTGGGTATCAAGGAAAAACACTCGGAGAAAAAGAAATATGACGGGAACACACCTGCCTACGGTCTATATGAGACCCACCCCAAAGAGACGTTCTTCCACACCGCCTCCATCACGCACTTCGGCAAGAGCGTCGGCGAGATGATGAAACGCACAGAGGACAAGATCATTGTGGATGCGATCGTTGCGCAGATACCAATTGCGGGAACCACGGTGGAGCAGTTATTCGACTTCCTTGGAACCATCAACCGCCAAAAGAACGTTGTCGTGATTCTGGATCGGTATGCGATGTTCCACAGATTCTCGTCATCGCCGCAATTCAAAGAAAAATGGATCCCGCGCTGGCAGATCCCTAAGGAGGAGCTTCCGGAGGAATCCGGTCGTCAGTTCGACGGGTTCCTACAGGTTGGAAAACGAAAATTCCCGCTCTACTTCGTGCACATGCCGGAACCTCTGCAGGACGCCGCGCTCGTGGTGAAGGAAGGCGCTGTTGGAACATTGGAATATCTCACTCCGCGCCGGGACAAAAAGGCGTTCAAGGACGCAACGACCGCCCCTCTGCTCGTCAGAAGTGTGGCTTATTCGGAGGAAACCGCCTATCTCGATAAGTTACTCGCAGACCCGAAGTTCTTCAGTGACATTCCATCCATCGATGACAAGAGGTTGCGCGCGCTCGAGCTTGTAGAAATCGAGACAGAAATCCGCGCGGATTTCCACCCGGATACGGATGGGATCCGTGTTTTCAGGTTCGGGGAAGGTGAACAGGAAAAGGAAGCCGGGGGTGGTAGCGTAGAATGAAAGCGATGCCCCGCACCTCAAAATACACCCCCGAGCTCGTCGAACAGATTGTCCGGCTCATCGAGACGGGAACCTACGCTGTAGAAGCCTGTATGGTCGTGGGTATTAGCGAAGAAACATACTACACATGGCTTCGGACGAAACCTGAGTTATCTGAGTCTATAAAAAAGGCGCGCGCGAAGGCGATTAGTGTCCGGCTCATGCGGATCGACAAAGCAGGGCGGGAGGGGCATTGGCAGGCTGACGCATGGTGGTTGGAGCGGGTGGACAGAAAGCGCTTCGGTCGCAATCCTCCGAAGACACCAAAGCGCGCAAACATTGTCCTCGGCTTCGAGCCCAAGAGCGCCTTCATCAACTCGGAACTGCTCGACTAGCGAAACTCCGGATGTACGAGCATCGTCGTCCAGATGTTGGGAAGGATTGTGCGGCGCAGTGAACTTGAATCTGCGCTCCAGTTCACCTTAGCGGCTTCCACCTTGTTCAGCGACGTCTTGAGCACAAGCCCCTCGCTCTCATTGCCGTATTGATCGACGAGCGGGAAGTATGCAGCAACCGTAGCTGTCTGCAGATCTTTGCCGCTCGTGTAGAGGGCGATGTACACCTCCGCCATCTGCGATTGGATACCGCCCTTCCGCATGTTCGCGTTGAGGTTATAGTCGCCATTGAATTCGGTGAAGACACCCCAGCCACCGGCGACCTGCTTCACGATGTCCACCTTTCGGAGACGCGACTTGTTCATATTCGTGTTGCCCTTGAGCACGTCGGAAACGATCTGACGCAGTTGATCCTCCTCGCTTACCGGTGCGGCGGGAGCCGCTACCTGCTGTGAAGGCACGGCATTATCACTCACAACGGGAGCGGAAGCCGGGGCAATGGATTCCTTCTCAGTTACAGAAATCAAAGCAGACATTCCGACGAATCCGACGACGATCACCATCCATCGAGGAACCGCGTACTTCGTCAGTCTCGTTATCAACCGGGTAACTGGAGGCAAGAGAAACAGACCGCAGAAAAATAATGCTGTGGCATTGGATGGAAAGCCGCTGAATAGCGCGAGCGCTCCTAGCAGGAAGGTGACCCCGAATGCCCAAGGAAGAAACCGCGCAAGGAAGCTCGGCTTTGTATCGGCGTTTGCCATAAAACAGGAGGAGAAAGGAGATAGGGAACGGGCGACCCAGAACTCCTTTGCACGCCCCGAAGGGGCGCTCTGGTATCCCGTTGCACCAGTCCCCACAGGTGTGACCCTGCGAAGAGCTGAACGGAATCAGCAGCGCCCCTTCCGGGGCTCTTCTTTGCAGGGACGCATAAATTTGCGCGTCACATACCGGTGAGGACTGGTGCGCGAGTAATATACCTCGTTTTGTCGAAATTTGTATCGTTTTGTTAGTAGGCTTTTTTCCCGCAATACCTGCAATAGAAATTGCGCAACAATTGATGAAATTATCTATGATCCAATATCCAACAATTTCCATCAAAACCGTGCAAAAATCCTATATAGAGCTAAAAATGGCAGTTTGAGCTGAAAACCGGAAGTGGCTACGCTCGCGGCGACGCGCGCCGACGGGCGGGCGGATTTTGATGTCACCTCAAAAGAAACAACGCCGGGAGAATAAGCAATCACTCTACAAAGTGAGGTGTCCGTATGACTACGAAATAACTGACGACGGCCGCATCATTGTGGAGGGTGAAGACATGGGTGACGCGGTCACATTCTTTGCGCAGGGGCGGGCACTGCGGAACTTCATCCGGGTGTGCCATGACATCTCCACATCGCCTTGAGGGGTACTCTCAGCGTAGAATTGGCGCGTGTACTTAGACGAACTGCCAGACATCCATGACGTGCAATTCACATTCGGACGGCGTCACAAAGACGCGCGGGCGAAAAACTATGTGATCTACTGCCGGGAGAGCGATGAGCGCGGAGATCGCAATACCAGCGTCCCCGAGCAGTTGAAGCAGGCTCAGCACCTTGCAGAACGGGATGGACTACATGTGCTGCACATCGTCACAGAACGCATCAGCGCACGCGAATATAACAGACCGAAGTTCAACAATCTGCTGCGCGCGATAAAAGGTGAAGATCGATTGATCGATCTGCCCAAGAGCAAATGGAAGCTCGGCCGCCCCGACGGCATCATCGCGTGGCACCCGGACCGGCTCGCGCGCAACATGCGCGACGCCGGGGAGATCATTGAACTGCTGGACAATGCGGGCATCGTGGACATGCAGTTTGTGATGTACTCCTTTCATAATGACTCCTCGGGCAAGGAACATTTGGCGATGGAATTTGCTCGAGCAAAAGGATACTCGGATCATCTCCAAGACAACGTCCTGCGCGGATTGATCGGGCAAGAAACAAAGGGTAAGGCCACGCGCCCCATATCACATGCCTTCGATGTCATTCGCAAAGAAGACGAAAATCACCCGGATCACCTCAAGATCGTTCCATCAAAATGGCATCGCCACTGGCGGGATGCGTATCGATGGAAGTTGGAGGGGAAAACGAACAAGGAAATTGCCGAGCTGCTGATCGAAGACGGCTACCGTCCCGTCTACAAAAGAAAAGGGCGCTGGATCCCCGTCAAAGTGGATGACAATCACGTTGGCGAGCAATTGGCAAAACCCCTGCACTGCGGCTGGTTAGCAACAGAAAGCGGGAAGGAACCTAGAAAAGCCGATCTCAATGCAATCTATCCTCTTTTTTATGGGGAGCGGTTTCCCGTGGTTGTGACCCTTCAAGAATTCAAACAAGTGAACCCTCGGCTTTTCAGCGACACGGGAAAGAAGCTGCAAATACGAAGCAGGCGCAGTGAGTATCCTCTTGCCAGCAACAAAGTACTCTGCGGCGAGCGATGCAAGCTGAAGCAGTTGGCGACAATGACGCCGAACAGCCCCCGGAGCGGTGGCGGATCGCTGTCGCCGCGCTTCACCTGTCAGCGCTGCAAACCGCAGCACAGTATCGGTATGCAGGACGTCTATGATGCGATCGAAGAAAAGCTGAAAGATGTAAAAATCACGGAACGCGAGCACAAGATGCTCGTGGTGACGGAGTGGCACGAATATCAAAAAGAGCGTGAGGAAATCGAAGATGAAGAACGGCAACTGGCCACGATGAAAGGCCAAAACAAACAAGAAATTGAGGATTCCCGGGAGCGGATTAATGAAATGAAATACGGGAAGAACAAAGCGAGTCACGCGGAAATAGCCACGGAAAAACAAAAGCTCGCACGACTGGAGGAAGCCAGAAAATCCCTGCTCAAGCGCGAAGAAAAGCTCGGTGACCGCAGCATGGCGCTCTATCAGGATCTCGACGCATTTCTCGAACTTGCGAAAAACGGCTCTGCTTGGTGGAGGAAAGCAATCGAGGAACAAAAACGGGCTTTGGCCGATATCCTCGTCTCGAACGTGATTGTTGAAGGCAATAAGGTGGCTTCTGTAAGCCTTAATGAACCCTTCAAGGGGTGGTCTTTGCGAGGAAAATCTAGTGATGGTCGGGACGACAGGACTCGAACCTGCGACCTCTAGCACCCCATGCTAGCGTTCTAGCCAACTGAACTACGTCCCGAAGCAGCCGTATGATAGGGAAGTGACGACGAAGAGGAAATAAGTTCTCATCCGAGGTTGATTTGGAGCGTGTTGTCACCTTCTCTTTGCATTCTCTCTCCAGGACTCATACACTGCAGTCTTTTATTGAGCGATCCCCAATCAGATGCTTGCTATTATAATATAAGTATGGTATAGTAATGTGTTCCATCCAGGAACGGTCCAAATGGCACTTTCTTCCCAAGATGCACAGGCC
>CAYQJY010000029.1:0-11710 GCA_964418005.1 uncultured Candidatus Peribacteria bacterium | reverse complement strand
TACGCGAGGGTGCGAACGGCAAAAAGCGACTGGACGGGAGTTGCGCGAGAACGCAACTCCTATCGCGAATGCAGCAGCCATGGATGGTTGCTGCTAAAAATTCATTATCAACGGCTGTGATATTTTTTGTGAACCTCCTTCAATTGGGGGTTTGTGACGTGTGTATAGATCTGCGTCGTCGAGAGATCTTGGTGCCCCAAGAGTTCCTGGACACTGCGCAGATCTGCACCGTTACGGAGCAAATCGGTCGCGAAGCTATGGCGCAACGTGTGCGGCGAGGGATCAGTAACGATTCCTGCTGCGAGTGCGTACTTCTTCACCAAGTTATAAATACTGATACGAGAGAGTCGAAACGATTCGCCGGGCGGCATCGCTGTCGCTGCAATTTCGGGATTACGAATAAACAGGGGATGAAGACTATCGACTCGCGTGTCGAGATAGTCCTTTAGAGCATCGACCGAGGCATCGTTAAGGAAGACAACGCGAATCTTCCCGCGCTTTCCGCGGACGCTAATCTCCCGCGTCTTCGTATTGATGTCCTTGCAGTTCAAACTCCGAAGCTCCGCGAGACGCAAGCCAGTCGAGAAGAAGAGCTCGAGAATTGCGCGGTCACGTTTCCCCGTCCGCTTGCTCATGTCGGGTGCATCCAGCATGCGCTCGAGTTCCTCCGTCGTCAGAACTTTTACCTGACGCTGATTCTCCTTAAATCTCCGTATGCGATCGGGTGGATACACGTCGCGCTCTTCCTCTTGAAGGAGGTAGCGCAAGAAGGCACGAAGAATTGTGAGGTGATGGTTGCGTGTACGGATAGCAAGCGGCCTGCCATTCTTCGTCATCTCGGAGCCCAGCTTGTACTTCAGATCACGGACAGCGTCTTTGTCGATGTCAGAGATTGACTTTATTGGCAATAGTTTCTGAATATACGTTAGAGACTCGCGATAGTTGCGGATCGTGAGGGGGGATTTATTCTCCTCCGTCTGGAGATAGACGAGGTACCGATCGATCGCCGCAGGAACTGCAAGGGGAGGAGAAGAGCGTGGCATACGTAGGTTAACATAATGCATTTTATGTTAACACTTCAATTGACCCCTAGGGCGAATATGGCTTCTTACTGCTCGATGGCTCCAGTGCCCGCTTGCACCGTCCCATCATCGTATTCATCTAATTGCATCAGCGCATCTGCACCAAATGCGTAGTACACATATGCGGCCCACTCTCGGATGATACTCCATGTCTCCCCTCGCTCTGGGCGGTCTGGGACACCATAGGTTCGCAGAGTCCCCCATCCTAGGCGCTTTGCAAGGAGCCTGATGCGAGCCAAGTGGTATTGATCACTAATCGCCACGACAGATTCACAGTGTTCGTCAACAATCCGCCGCGAGTGTTCTATATTCTGTTTTGTCGATCGCGCACCGTCTTCGATGAGAATATCGCGACCATCGACGCCGCTACGCACGGCCTGTTGACGCATGACTGCTGCCTCACTCAACCGCCATGCATCGCCTTTTCCGCCTGTGAGAATGAGTGTCTTTACCTTGCCTTCCTTCCACAGCGCAGCCGCACCATCGACTCGGCGGACAATGGCAGGTCCGGCGGTATTCCGTCCTGTGATCGCAGCGCCGAACACCACCCCGCAATCAACGGGCAAGACAGCGTTTCCTCCAAATCCGGCAAGAATAATGAATAATGAAAGAAGCACGGTCGACAGCACGATCGCGACGAGGGTGCAGCATGCGACGGCAATGATTCGCAGTGCACGCATCACTGCTCCGGGGCAATGGAAATATGCGCCGGGATTTGTGGCAATTTCCTGCCCCACGGCGGCCAGGAGCTGACACGCGCTGTTTCGATCTCGGGCATGTTACGAACGATGCGCAGAGCTTCGTCGACGGTAAGACCCGCGACGGCATCGCGCACACGCTTGGCGAAGAGCGCACCATCGGGTGTCAGCGGATCGAGGACATATTCCTCGGTGGCGGAGAGATCAACTGTCAGCTTGATCCACGAAAGATCGTCCGCGTAATCAATAACGTGCACGAGCAAACTCTCGTCCGAGAGCTGACTCGTCAGAAGACGCTTCCCCTCCCGCACGTGTGATACGAGTTCTGTTCGGAGGAAGTCGAGGATCGAGCGCGCATCGTAGGCACTCGCGACGTAGATGATGCCTCCTTCGACTGGAATAGACGTCATTTCCTGGCCTACAAACTGGGTTGGAATGACGAAGCCGGTGTAGGTCAGCGTAGTTAACTCGCCATAACGAAGCAATTTCAAGCCACGATCAGGATCCTCGGCGTTGAGAAGATCCGTCTCTTCGTCAACAAGGCGTTTGGCATTTGCCAGTAGTTCCTGCTCGAGACGCTTCTGTGCGATCTCAAGATCCTGCTTCGAGAGCACTGTCCGATACGCCGTGGTGCCGCCTGAGGCAGCCCTCGGATTCACAGCGGTGACCAGCGCGCGCTCTGTTTGAGGCAACCCCGGCACTTCCCACGTTATGCCAGCAGGCACGTTGCCACGCTGACCGATGATCTGATCGTACGCATCCTTCGCATCCGCCTTCGCGCGCATCGTTGTTTTTCCGCCCGCGGGAATGATAACGGGCCCGAGTGTTCGAAACACCATGCCTGCTTGATTCTGGAAGCGCGTCCCCTTCTTGAGCGAAATACGTTCTTGAAGACGATTCGAAATCTCGAGATCGACGATCGCCGCTGCACCGACAAACTCTTTGCTGATTTGATCGAATGTCAGCGAACGCTCGTCGCGGACTTCAATGGACTGCAGCGGCAGCATGCGCACGCGGGAAGTCGGTAGCTGCGCACCGCTCTGCACAAGGAATACATTCACCGTTTGCGTCACGGTTTCCTGTCGGGGTTTTACGATGAACACGGCGGACGGTAGCAAACGAAACACGACGAAGAAAAACAGCAGCGCGGAGAGTCCGACGAGACTGTAGATACGCAACCTCGGCATCGTGACGAGACCCATCCGTTGCAGCTGTGACTTCAATTGCTGCCGCCACAGATGCGGCGAAAAGACGCGGAGCGCGTCCTGCAGTTGTGGATGCTTCTCGAGCATGTCTTTCAGGTCCGCCGTGCGATCGACGACGCGAATACCTTTCGCACGAGCCTGCTTCGCGAGCACTTGGTGCTTCGTCGCGATGTACGCCTTCGACGTGTGCAGTGCCTTTAAGAGTGCCGTGACCTGTTCTGGCGACGAGACGATCGCGCGTTCACGAATACCGAGGAACGCGATCGGCGTTCCTTGCACCGCGGCAATGCGACGTGCATAGGCATCGAGGCTTTCCTCTTCGCCGAGGATGCAGAGGTTCAGCGCCGGATCCGATGTGGATTTCGGCACGCTGCGTTAGGAACGGAGTGCGTCGATCGCAGGTAAATTGCCCTGCGCGAGAAAATCGAGCATCGCGCCTCCTGCTGTGCTAACGAAGGAATATTGATCGAGCGGCAAGCCGTAGCGCGCATGGACTTCAAGCGTATCTCCTCCACCGACAACGGTGAATGTCCCGTTCTTCGTCGCATCAACAGCAGCCTGCGAGACGGCAACCGTGCTTTTCGAAAATGCCTTCTCCTCGCAGTATCCAAGAGGACCATTCCACACGACGGTCGTCGCTTTCTTCACCGCATCCGCGATATGTGCAGCCGTCGCCGGCCCGAGATCCAAAATCGCATCGGATGGTGTGACATCGTCCACCATGCACACACGCGCCAACGACGATTTGTCAGGTGCAGGCGCGACGATGACGTCGGTGGGAATGAGGAGTGCGCGGCCAGCAGCTGCAAGAATCTTCTTCGCAGTCGTCACTTCGGCAGGATCTGACAGTGATACACCGATCGGGTGTCCGGCTGCGGCAAGAAACGTGTTGGCGATTGCTCCACCCACGACAATCGTCTCAGCCTTACCGATGAATGCCTCGATAACAGGCACTTTCGTTTCGAGCTTTGCACCACTGACGATGACGCATAACCCTTTCTTGGCAGCGAGGACCTTCGACAAACTGTCGACCTCCTTCTGCATCTGCAGACCCATCGCAGACGGCAGCAGTTTTGGCACACCGACCATGCTTGTGTGCGCGCGATGCGCATTGCTGAAGGCATCGTCGACGTAGCAATCAGCAAGCGATGCCAATTCTTTTGCAAAAGCCGGGTCGTTTGCCTCTTCACGTGCGTCATAGCGAAGATTTTCGAGCAGAAGAACATCCCCTGGCTTCAGGGCCTTTGCCATCGCGAGGGTTTCAGGACCTGTGCAGGATGACGCAAACGACACCGTTCTTCCGAGTAACTTCTCCAGCACAGGAACAAGTGGCTTTTGGCTTTCTTCGGGAACAGGATTTCCCTTCGGCCGCCCTTGGTGCGCCATAATGATGAGCGATCCCTTCTTCAGAATCGCGAGCATCGTTTCTTTCAGTGCATCGATGCGCGCTGTGTCCGTCACCACACCATGCTCGATCGTGACGTCAAACCCAGCCCTCAGCAGCACACGCTTTCCGGTGAAGTCAAGATTCTCGAAACGCTGAATCGCGCGCATGGCGTGAGTGTACCGACAATGACCCCTCGCTGCTACGATGAACGCATGGAGATGACTCCCCTATTGACCACTCCCCTGCTTACGTTTTTCACGGCGATTCTCCTTCATGCTTTCGCATTGATCGTTTTTCCAAAGATTGGACTGCTCGATTTCCCCGAACGCTACGGCCTCCTGCGGGCACGACTCCCCTACCCCACGGGGATGATTGCTGCAGCGACGTTTTCACTGTTTTTCGTTCTCCCTACCGCTCCTCCTTCCGCTCTCGGAACTCCTGGTTTAGCTCTTATCCTAGCTATTTTTTCACTATCATGCGTCTGCTTTTGCGATGACCGAGCACGCATATCGCCATGGGTACGGTTACTGACACACGTGACCATTACCTTCGCCCTGTTTGTTGCCGGCGTGCGCATTTACACATTCACAAATCCATTCGCATCGTTCGGTCTCGGAGAATTTCTCCCGCTCGATACATGGACGATCACGTTCCCGGGTGTTGGACCGCTCCCAATGATCAGCGGACTTTTTACGATCGGTTGGATTCTCCTGACGGTGAATGCACTCAATTGGTTCGATGGAATTCCCGGTCAAACAAGCCTCCTCTCAACGATCGGTTTTTTGACGATCGGTTTTCTCTCACTATCGGACCGCGTGGATCAACCACAACTTGCTCTTGTTGCATTCATCGCTGCAGCAACCGCCGGCGCGTCGACACTATTCGAACTACCTCTGCCAGTGCAGCGCGTAGTCTCAGGAGATAGCGGGGCAATGTTCTACGGTCTCCTCCTCGGCACATTGACAATTTATGCAGGCGGAAAAGTCGCTACAGGCTTCCTCGTACTCGGGGTTCCACTCATTGATTCATTCATTGTCATCGTGCGACGGGTGCTTGCAGGAAAGAACCCCATGAAAGGCTCGGGCTCCGGTGAACATCTCCACCACCTCCTCCTCGCATACGGCTGGTCACAGTGGTCTGTCATTGCCCTTACAACTGGACTCGGTGTCACATTTGGAATAGCCGCACTCTTTCTCTCAACGTTCGAAAAATTCGTTGCTGCGATGCTGCTCGCATGCATCATCGGAGGTCTCTCCCTCTGGAGTAGCCACTACGGGAAAGTGGAGCAAAGGTAACACCGCTATACTCTGTATTTCTCATTGCATATGCTGTTTCTCGGGCATATGCTCTTTTTCGTCTGCACGGACTCCCGTGCACTTTTCCCCCTCAGTCTATGCGCAAAGCATCTCTGCTCACGGCGGCCGCAAGCCTCTCGCTCGGGTTCGCTCCACTCTCGGCCATCGCCGCACCCGCGACGACCGACATTCAGGAAGAAGACGTCCTGAATGTCATGGAAGGTGAATCGTCGATGGATCGCGGTGGCGGTGGCGGAGAGTACTACTACCCAGGACCGTACGGCGGCGGCATCTCCGTCGACGTTACCCTCACGAAGGAAATCACGCCGGATTCTGTCGCGGTCAGTGCCTACTGTGAGGCATCGGACTTCGAGACACGAGGTGAAGTTCGCGAAGAGCTCACGCGCATCTACAAGGCCATTAAAGATGGTGTCGGTTCCGACGGTCGCGTCCGTCGCTCGGGCTCTCCGGGTGTGTATCCATACTACGATCCGTACGGAGGTGCATCAAACCACTATTCCGGCAGCGTGAACATCCTCATCAAGTTAACGAAGGTCTCGGCTGCGTTGCGCATCGAGGAACTAATCTCCAACAATAGCTGCAGTTCGAGCTGGGATGTACGCCTCATCGACACGGAAGACTTCGAACTCGACAATTTGGATACACTTCTTGCAAAGCTCAATAAGCGCAAGGCTGTCTACGAGAAGCTCTTGAAGAAGAAACTGACAAAGGTAACGGGCGCATCGCTCTACACCTGGGTCGACGGCTACTCGAGCTATGATCCGGAGACGAACAAGGCCGACGCAACGATCACGCTGACGGTCACGTTTGAGGCAGGGTCCACGCGCACAACGAGGGCAGTGCCCATGGAGTAATCTTCATGCACATGTAAAAGGGCCGCAGCAGCGGCCCTTTTTATTACTCTTTGTACTCCATTGGCCCGCCTTGGAACGCAAAGGGCTGGAGGAGAATGACAACAGTGCGGCGTCCGCGTGGAAGCATTTCAACCGTTGCCACGCCTTCCGTGAAATCTTCTGTGCGAAGCGTTGCCGGCTTGAACTCGGCTTCGCCATACGCTGTGCGCAGGTAAATATCTTTCGTCAGCTGCGATTCACTTGTCTTCTTTCCGTCTTCATCGAGCAGCGTCACGCGAACCGTAATCCACTCACGACCATTGAATTGCTTCGGATATTGAAGATCAAACGATGCCACAGGGTTTTGCCCGGGTGTTGCAACCGGTGCCGTCGGTGATGCGATAACAAGCGAGTCAGGTGCGATGGTTGTGGCAGGCGTCGTCGCAACAGCCGTAGTCGGAGCTGAAGACGACTGGGCGACGTTCTGTACACGACGTACGAGACGAAGATTCTTACGCTCGTTTCGCAGTTGCACGACCTGATCTCTCGTCCGCTTCGCGCTAGGTTTTACAGCAACACTCGACGTGCCATCGTTCTGATACTTTGCTGGAGCACGGTCCGATTGCACGAGAAGCATCGGATGCTCCGTAAATTCCTGGAGCCTCTCCTGATGAAACCCGGCGTTGATCGCTTGTGTTGTCGTTAGTCCGGCTGCGCGTGCTTCAGCGCCAGTGAACGGCCAGTACGGATGCCAGGGTGCTTCATCGCGATCGACTTGGAAGTGCAGGTGCGGACCGGTGGCAAAACCCGTTTGACCGGAGAGGCCGATTTGCTGACCTTTTTCGACGATGTCGCCTTCCTTCACGAGCTGTGAGCTCAAGTGCGCGTACGCGGAGTGCAGAACCGTCTCGTACTTCGGACGATCAGGATCTGGCATATGCGGATGACGGATGACGATGAAGAGTCCGTAACCACCGCTGTCTTCGCGAACCTGTTCAACGATACCGTTCGCGATGGAACGGACAGGTGTACCTGTCGGAACACGAATGTCGACGCCCGCGTGGCTCCCGCCATTCTCTGCGCCTGTGGAGTACGAACCCATGTTGCCGACGGAGTAGACACCCGTCGCATCAAGTCCTTTCTTCGCTACAACCTGATCGTAGAGTGGCATCGGAATAAGGACATCCTTCGGCACCTGGCGATACGTATGTTCATCGCTATCGCCACCGTACGTGCTCCATTTGCCGTAATCGGGCACGAGTTCTACCGGAGACACTGTGCCCGTGTACGTGATGAGCGCATCGTCAGCATTGCCAAGGACGGCCTTCCAGAAGGCGTACCATCCGTGCTCGCCTGCCATGTTTCCGGCAACGAACGCGATGAGCGAAAGTGCTGCCATGAAGAACGACGACTTCTGTTTCAAGTAGGACGTCGTCTGCTGTGGTCTCTCCTTCTGCCTGTGAAGGCTTTTTCGCGTAAAGCCGTGCTTCTTCGCCGTTGTGATCCGTGTAAGATGCATCTGTTTGTGTGGGAGCTTTCTGTAACTATAATATCACATTTTCCATTTATAGTCAATGACTGATCGGGCTTTACTGCAGACCGTAGCGGAAAGTGACACGGAGGCTGTTGGGTCGTCCTTGGCCCATTCTCTCGCGAAATTTCCCGTGACAATTGGGCTTTGCGGGGCTCTGGGGAGCGGTAAAACCGTCTTCATTCGTGGCTTCCTCCGTGGACTAGGCATCGAACACCCCATCGTCAGCCCCACGTATGCGCTCGAACAGCGCTATAGCAACGACAACGCAGACGTTCTCCACCTCGATCTCTACCGCTTAGAGCAGAAAGAAGCGATGCGTCTTCTCCATACGAGCGACGATCATCATGGTATTCGGTGCGTCGAGTGGCCGGAGCGCGCGGGAGAGGATTTTCACAGCGACATTCTCGTAACCATTGAAGAACACTCCGACAAAACACGTTCGATCAGGATCGAATGTAACGACGCACCATGGCCGGACGACGCGATGATCGACGCGTGGAGGAAAGAATTGCTCCTACCAGCGAACATCGCTGCACACTGCGATGCAGTGGCACAATTCTGCGAACTCGCGGCGAAGGTATTACACGAGCGTGGGACATTCGTGCGAATGAACTTCGTGTCAGCTGGCGGGAAAGTTCACGATCTCTTCCGGTTCGTCGATTTCCAGGAGAACGCTGCACCGGCAGGCTGGACAAGCACTGAGGAGGAACAAGCTGTATGGAAAACGTGGCGCGAGCGATATCCAAATGCGACGCACGAAGCCGCAGTCGAGCAGTTTTTGCTCGAAAAGGGATATCCCGAACTCGCAACACTCGCAGCATCGCACTACGTGCGCCTTCCGAAGAGCGAGCGCACAACGACAGAACAGCATCTGCTGTACTACGCGGACAAGCGCGTCATCGGCAGCGACATTGTGAGCATCAAGCAACGCTACGACGATTTCGGCCAGCGCTACGGGAAAGGCACGCGTTCGAAGGAAAGCCTGCAATGGGAACAGGACGCTGTTGATACCGAAAAACTGCTTTTCCCGGGCGGCGCACCGATATGAATTAAAGCTTCCAAGGAATCAACATATCCGCAGCAATGTGTGCGATGTCCTCTTGGCTCAGATCAAGCAGCCACGGCGAGAGTACGATCATAACCAGCGAAGCAACGAGGCCAACAATCGACACAAGTTCGAGCAACGAGGATGGCTTTCCGAGTCGCGGGTGAACCGATTCAAGATACTGATGCAGGTTCGCGAGAATCGTTAAGGTGCCGTGGAGCACGTGCGCCTTCACAGAGACCTGAATAATCGCGTTGATGATCTCAATTTCCGTCCGTATCACGCCGCGTAAGCCTGCAATGATCGGTAATGACGAGTGACAGTACACGCCGAATGCAATACCAAGAGACAAGAGGGAAACGTCGAGCAAGCTTTCGCGAATCACGCCTTCAAACACCTTCGACCACTTCTTCGTATGCACCTCACGATACTTACAAATGTCGAGCACCATGTGCCCGGCAATGAGCACTGCGAAGGCACCCGCATTGAAGAGCATCGCTGCGAGAAAGGTGAGGATCCAATACGCAGCGTTGAACGCCGGTAAATCGTCGTGCTCGCGAGCAAACGAGAGGAACGAATGGGGCAATCGGAGACTGTTGTGCATCTGCTTCAGTATACCATATTTTGTATGTTTTGCAATACTTATACAGCTTCGTCAATGGTCTCGATTTTGCCTTACTATAGAGCGAATACGCTGCAATCGTTCCGATACTTCTGCCTCAAAGCCACGATCCGACGGTTCGTAGAATATCGCCTGTTTCATCCCTATCGGGAAGTAGTTCGCGGTGACAACGCCCCCCTCGTGATCGTGCGGGTACTCGTAGCCCACGCCATACCCCTGCTCCTTCATCCCCTTCACCGGCGCGTTACGCAAGTGATTGGGCACTTCGAGCTGCGGAGCTTGCGCAACTGAGTGCTTCGAACGCTCGATCGCATTCTTGATCGCATTGCTCTTCGGTGCTTGCGCCAAATACACACATGCGTGTGCGAGGAAGTATTCTCCTTCAGGGAGTCCGACCATTTCGAACGCTTGCCATGCGTTCGTCACAAACTGCAGCGCGCGAGGGTCAGCATTACCAATGTCTTCTGATGCAAAGATGAGCATCCGGCGGAAGATGAAGCGCGCCTCTTCACCGCCATCGAGCATCGCAAACATCCAGAGGAGTGCTGCGTCGGGATCGCTTCCGCGCATCGTCTTAATGAATGCCGAGATCACGTTGTAGTGATCTTCGCCGCGCTGATCGTACCGGCGTGCAGTCCGCTGAAAGAGCTTCTGCGCATCCTCGAGCGAAATGTTCGTCCCGGTCGACAGAATTGCGAGTTCCAGCGCGTTCAGTGCAATGCGAGCATCCCCGTTTGCGATTGTTGCGATACGCTCAAGCGCTTCATCGCTGATCGTCACATTCCCGCCGTAGCCTTTCGGGTCTGCAACGGCGCGCTTGAGGATCGTCACAAGGTCTTGAACAGACAATGGCTGTAACAGTGCAATGTGTGAGCGCGACACCAAGGCGGAGTTCACTTCGAAGTACGGATTCTCCGTCGTTGCGCCAATCAAGATCACCGTTCCGTTTTCGACGTACGGCAACAGTGCATCCTGCTGTGATTTATTGAAACGATGAATTTCGTCGATGAAGAGCACGGTCTTCTCGCCGAGCATCCCACGCCGTCGTTCATCCGCTTCGGCACACACCTGCTTCAATTCCTTGACGCCGCTGAGCACCGCGTTGATCTGCACGAACTTTGCCTTCGTCTTGTGGGCAATAATGTGCGCAAGTGTCGTCTTTCCCGTACCAGGAGGACCCGAAAGTATCAGCGACCGCAATTCATCCTTCTCGATCGCTGTTCGCAACGGGGTGCCCTCACCGAGGATGTGTTTTTGGCCTGCAAAAGCGTCCATCCTTTCCGGACGGAGCCGAAATGCGAGTGGAGCCTCTGTTGTCGAAAGCGTCGGCATAGGGCAGAGATTATAGTGAGAATTTGTCTTTCCTCCTCTGCTAAATCCGCTTGATACATTTCCACTTCCGGGCTGAAGAGAAAGATTGTGTTGTTACAGTATGATTAATTTTCTTTCCTTCCCCCCCTTCCATGAACAGTCTCACGAAGTCTGTGACCTGGATCCTCGGCGTGGTCCTCGTCCTCGTCGGTCTCGCCGGGTTCTTCGTCGACGGCACGCTCCTTGTCTTTGAGGTGAACACCGTCCACAACATCGTGCACCTCCTCTCGGGTGTCGTGGCCATTGCCGCGGCCTCAAGCGGAGAAAGCTACAGCCGCATGTACCTGATTGTCTTCGGTATCGTGTACGGCATCGTGACGGTCGTTGGATTCGTGAACGGAGGCGACGTCCTCGGCCTTTTCCACGTCAACGACGCCGACAACTACCTCCACGCCGCGATTGCTGTGGTGTGCTTGGGTGTAGGATTCGGGGGTAAGAAATAAATCGCCTCTTACGAGGAAAACGACCGTCCGAGAGTGGGCGGTCGTTTTTTGCATGGAGAAGCGATGCCTTTTCGCTACACTCCTTCCGTCATCGGGGCGTAGCTCAGTTGGCTAGAGCGTCTGGGTTGGGACCAGAAGGCCGCGAGTTCGAGTCCCGCCGCCCCGACCATTTAC
>CAYQJY010000028.1:0-11850 GCA_964418005.1 uncultured Candidatus Peribacteria bacterium | reverse complement strand
AGTCGGTTCCGCCGAATCCCACGTGAGAAACTGAAAAAATTCATGGAGGAACACAACATTCCAACGAATGGATTGCCAAACGACGACACGGACGAAATGACAGATGATGTCATGCCTCCACAAATCGACAATGGACATCGACATTCTCGAAGTGTAGGCGACATTCTCACAACCGGAGACATTGCGCGGATCTGCAACGTCTCCACGCGCACGGTGAGCAAATGGTTTGATTCAGGCCTGTTACAAGGGCATCGGGTTCCAGGATCGAGATTCAGACGCGTCTCACGAGAAGGCCTCATCACGTTTCTCAGGAAACATGATATGCCGCTCGGCGGTCTTGAGGGTATTGCTACAATCAAGGCCCTCATTATCGCACGCGACGAGAATTTGATCGAAAATCTGAAGCGTCAGTTACCGCCTGAGCTGAAGATCGCACGATCGAGCTTCGAAGCAGGCATGTACGCTGAAGATTTTCATCCCGACTGCGTCATCTGCGATGTTTCGATCGGCATGATCGAAGCTCTGCAAATCTGCCAGCATCTCCACAACTGCGCCCACTTTGCGGCAACGATCGTGATCGCGCTGTTATCGGCAGATGACTCGATGCCGTCGCTCAATCTCTCCGTGTTCGACGAGGTGTTCACGAAACCGTTTGACGCTGCGTTGCTAGCCCAACGTGTGCGAACGCTGGTCGGAAAACGCACAGAAATGGAAATCGCGTAAGGAGCCACCATATGCCAAGGACGACCATCGCGGAGGGGGCACGATGCCCACCTCCGCGATTTATACGTGGCCGAGGCCACGTACCCTGAGCTTGTCGAAGGGTTCTTAACTTTCATGTACGATCCCCCCATGCTTTCACGTTTCGCACTCACCATCTGGCGCGCTAGTACGGATCGCCTCGCATACGTCGATGACTTCGCAAAGCGCCGAACGGGTTCGGGCCTCGGCTATCTGTACTGGCTCTGCCTCACGATTTCGTTCTTCGCCTTGCTCCCAATCGCAATCGGGCTCGCATTCATAACACCACGCGCGGAAAAGTTCGCCAACGATCAACTGACCATCTTACAGAATTGGTATCCCGATGACCTCGTGGTCACGATTAGTGGGGGAGTGCTCTCAACGAACAGGAAGGAACGAGTCGTCCTCGATCTTCCACAGGAATGGCAGATGGCAGAGCAATGGACATCGGACATGGATGACGAGAATGAATGGCCAACACATGCCATCTCGATCGATACGGCAGCTTCGGTCGACGACTTCGAATCCTTCGATACGTTCATCCTTCTCACGAAAACATCGATGGTCGCAAAGGACGATAATGGACTGCGCATCTACCGTTTCGCGGAAATCGACGACAACATGGTCGTCAACGAAGCGCACCTCGCGGACATCGTGGGGGATCTGCGCGAAGTGACGCCTGCACTTCCATGGATCGGATGGATCGGCGTCTTCTCCTTCATCCTTGTCATCCCGTGGATCCTTGGCGGTATCGTCTGGGCACTCAACCTCCTCTTTCTTCTCTGGGGAACGCTCATTATCCAGCTCTTTGCGAGTATCGTCGGACGACACTTGCCATATAAAACGCTGTACCGCCTCGGCCTCTTCGGTCTCACGAGTTCCATCCTTGCGAGCTTCGCCATCGAGATGACCTCCCTACCACTGGCATGGGTTCCGTGGGCGCTCTTCTGCGTCTGGATGGGCGCGATTGTCACGGTCTTCCCGCGCAGTGCTCCGAAGCCCAGATCCGTTCCGCTGCCACCGGCTGCCACCATGAAGAAAGCACCGAAGAAACCCACGAAGAAGCGCTGAACAAGCCATTCTCTTGCATTTTAAACGTGCAGCGACTAGAATAGTCCCGTAGCGTCACTATCCCGATGTAGTCGGGATGGTGGATTTACCCACAGGTAAATCCAGCCTGAGCTCATCGAAGGCTGCCGTCTTTCCTCCCAACCATTATGCGCGCATCGTTCGTCGCCGCCATCAACCAAATCTGTTCTGAAAAAAACGTTTCTCCGGACCAAGTGCTCGAGGCTGTGAAGCAGGCCATCGCCACTGCGTACCGCAAGGACTACGGTAATAAAGAACAGGAAATCCGCGTGAACCTCCCTGAAGGTTCCGATGGTCCGCAGATCCTCGTCGTGAAGGAAGTTGTCGATGCTGTGGAGAACGACAACTTTGAAATTGGACTCAGCGAAGCGAAGCGCATCAAGCGCGACAGTGACATCGGTGACGAAATCGAAATCGACGTGACGCCCGAAGCGTACGGACGCATCGCCGCGCAGGCAGCGAAGCAAGTGATCCTCCAGAAGCTTCAGGAAGCGGAGCGCATGAGTCTCTACATCAAGTTCAAGGATCGCGAGGATGAACTCCTCACGGCTACCGTCACGAAGACGGACCCGAACTGGGTCACGCTCGAGATCGAAGGTATGGCCGTGTCGCTCCCGTGGCGCGAACAAATCCCCGGTGAGCACTACTACACTGGTAAGCGCATCCGTGTATACCTCGAGAAGGTTGAAATGACGGGAAAGGGTCCTCAGCTCCGCATTTCCCGCACACACGCACACCTCGTGAAGAAGCTCCTCGAGCTCGAAATCCCCGAGGTGCGCAACGAGGATGTGATCGTCCGCGGCATCGCCCGCGACGCCGGTTTCCGCAGCAAGGTCGCAGTGGCCAGCAAGGACCCCCGCATCGACCCAATCGGTGCCTGCGTTGGGCAAAAGGGTGTACGCATCCAGGCCGTGATGGAAGAAATCAACGGCGAGCGCGTCGACATGCTCGAATGGAGTGACGACCCGATCAAGCTCATCAGCACGGCACTCCAGCCGGCCGCGATCTCCGCGGTCATCATCGTGAACGACCGCGAAGGCATCGACGCGGACGGTCGCAAGATCAAGAAGCGCGCCGCTGTGTTCGTGGAAGAGGCGCAGCGCCCGATGGCCAGCGGTAAGAAAGGGCAGAACATCCGTCTCGCCACCGACCTCACGGGCTACGAGCTCGATATGTACAACTACGAAGAGCTCCCCGCCTTCCAAGCCAAGCTCGCAGAGCTCCGCGGCGAGGAAGTGCCCGTCGCCATCGTGGCTCCGGAAGGGGAGAAGACCGAACATGACGCTCAAACGGAGGTACTGGAAACGGCTCCAGCACCAGCAGATGGACAGCCTCTTGCAGGCGAAGGTGCAGTTGCTGCGTAAGGTTGTCTTTTCATCGAACAAAGCGGCACAATGGTGCTGCTTTTCCGTTACCACATCTTTATGCCCGCAAACGTCACCCTCTCCTGGCGGACGATCGCCCTCGCAGCGATCATCCCGGTCATCTTGATTGGCGTTCTCGTAACGATGCTCATTCGTACGACATTGCCCTTCGGCGATGAATTTGAAACAGTTGCACCATCATCGAGTTCTTCTTCAAGCGCCTCGGGTTTGTCCTCATCGTCACTTACATCAAGCGAGGCTTCGTCTTCACCCCTCGCGGCCATCGCACCGTTCGACGGATGCCAAGGGACATTGAAATACTACGACCAAGCATGGTTTGCGGAGGCGCGCAAAGCGGCAGAGAAGGAGGATGTGTACCTGGACGATTTTTCATCGGTCCCGGAGGCCTGTCTTTCGAAGGATTACCTCATTGCTATTTATCGCGTAGCTTTCGATAAAAACATGATTGTCCGCTACGACCGTGCGACGAAAACGATCGCGAAAGCGACGTTGGAAGGAGAACATCCCGCCCCCGTGGCCAACACGTTCGCCAAACGGAATGGCGATCTCGTCCCTCTGCTGCTCGATGGCTGCAGTAGCGGAACGTACGACGTCCGACGCAACGTGATCGTCGGCAATGGCGAGCGCTGTGAAACACGCTACTGCTCCATGAAGCCGATCCCAACAGCGATCGGTCGCGATATGCTGCCCGTCGCCCCGAAGTATGCGAAGCTCGGCATGCTCGGCGAACTCTTCACCGCGGGTGATTGCCCCGACCCACGAACCAGTCAACTCTACGGCATGACCCAGTCCTTCTCGTGGGGTGCGCGCCTGCGCTTGAAGGCGACCCCGAGCACGGGACTGGAAAATGAACTCTACAACAGCGGTTTCCAGTGTACGAACAATGGCTGCACCGAGTGGGAAAACTCCGCCACCTCTATCCCGGCGGGAGAGCTCCTGCGGCTCCGGTCGTACATCCACGAGATCACAGGCTACGAGTGCATCCACTGCGGGTAAGCACTGGCTTACACGTCCTCGTCTTCGTTCGGTGACCGTCGGTTCCAGAGCCATGATAGGAACGCAACGATGAGCGTGCCGACGATCAGTCCGGCAATGACGACCCACGGCAGCAATTCTTTCGTGACAATGAGAACATTCGCCTCGGGATCACATCGATCGCCAATGCCATCCTCATCGGTATCTTCCTGTAAACGATTGATCCACTGTGGGCAGTTGTCCCTGACCGTTGGAATATCATCCATATCTGGGTCATCGAGTGCATCGCACCGTCCATTCTCGTCCACATCCTGACCACCGTAGATCGTGGGGCACGGATCGCAGAAATCGCCGATGCCGTCTCCGTCGATATCCTCTTGCCGATAATTCCAACGGTCGGGGCAATTATCGGTCTCAATGTTGATGCCGTCATGGTCATCGTGCACGGTGATCCTTTGAGGCGGGCCAAGCCGTGCAGCGAGCGACTCGTCATTTCTTCCTGCTCGGAGAAATTCGGCCCACGGAAAGAGACGTATGGGCCCTTCATCCTTCCCGCCAGAGAGCAATCGATACGTCCTGCCCGGTGACGCTGGGAAGAACAGAAAGCTCGGCTGACTCAGCAAATGTATCGCATCAATGCGAACACGACCGGGGGTCCAGAGCAACACTTCGATAACCCGAAGCGTCTCTCCAGGCAATTCCACGCGCATCCCTCCGTAGGTAGGCCTCACGGAAAGACGATGCATATCGTCCATCGACATGCCTCCTCGTACTTCGATCGTATCAATCGTCCCTGATGCGAGTTCGACCGTCAGCTCGATAGGAGCAACTTCTTCTTTGAACGAAAAGCGAAAAAGGAGCATCCTCGCGTTCACAGGGCTAAATACACCCTCGGAACGAATCATACCCGGGTGAGTCCGCGGAATCGTGTCGGCACTGTCGGGCGCTGCCACAATTTCCGCCTGAGGAAGCAGATCTCGTGCAAGATCGTCGGTGCGGAAAGCGATGGCAAAACCGGTTTCGGTCACAATCCGATACCCCTGTTCCTGCTGCACCTCTGGGGGCAATTCGATACCAACGACCGTCGGTACCGAGATCGCGGGAGGGAAAATCTCCCGCTGTGTACGAAATGTTTCAGCCGACGCGCTTGGAATCAGGAGAAAGACACAAAGGATAAACCCTCCGGTACATAGACGCTTCATGGAGACCACTGTATCAGGACGCATATTTCTCGCTACTATGCGCCCATGCGCTTTCCGCCCATGCCGTTCGCGGTGCTCGATACCGAAACGACGGGATTTGTCCCCCGTGTCCACCATATCGCGGAATTGGCATGTGTCCGATACGAGAACGGAAGAGAAGTGGAAATATGTGAAGAACTCATCGCGATCCCCGACGAGCTACCCGAACATGTTCAGGTTCTTACGCGCATCCGTCCCGAAATGCTCCAGGGTAAACCCCCAATAGCGGACATCGCAGAGAAATTTTTGCGAACGCTCGGCGATGACACGCTGCTCGTCGGCCAGAACCTTGCATACGATCTTGGAATGTTGAAAGGAGAGGGAATCGATCTGACGGCACGCCCGTGGATCGACACCTCACTCCTCGCAGCACTCGTCTTCCCTGAATTGAAGAGCTATTCCCTCCAGTACCTCAGTGCTGCCCTCGATCTCCCACATGAACCACAACACCGCGCCCTTGGCGACGTGCGTGCGACGGCGGCACTCCTTTGTGCTGTATGGGAAAGGCTCTGCGAACTACCAGCGGAGAAACTGGCCCAAATCAAAGATGTCATGGGTCGTTCGACGAATGGCTACCGCCAGTTCGCTGAAGCCCTGCCGGAGGCAGGTGGAAACGGAGCATGGCTCGAGAACGCCCGAAAACGAACGCCAACAAGAGCATCGACCACAGTATCCCCGCCACAGTCGAAAGCGAGTCGCGTAACGCTCATGGAAGAGCCACCGAATCCTTCGTTCATGCCGTCCCTCATTGCAGGTGCCGCGAAGGATGCCATTCCGACATGGTTCGCCGTGAAAAATCTCGACACAGCACTCCGCAGGCACGACCTTCCGAAGGGTGTGACCGTGATACATCCTCCATCGTTACTCCTGGATCCCGACGCAGCTGTGCAACTACGTTCCCAACAACAGCTGCTCCCAGAAGAAGCAACGCTCGTGTTGAAATTATCGTGGTTTGCACCACGTGTTCGGGCGGACCTTTCGCTCCATGCAGGGGAACGCGATACGTGGAACGGCAAACTTGCCGCAACGGAAAAACACTCCTTGTACCTCGCGCAACAGGAGCGCAAGGAATCCGTCCGGCTCATCGAGCATCGACAACTTCTTTCATTCCTTGAAGCGGGGAATGTCTTGCAGGTGGGGGATCGTGTGGTCATCGACGATGCATCGATGCTCGAAGATACAGCAACAAAAGCCTTCGGCGCATGGGTCGCCCTCGACGATTTGCGTGCAGCTGCACAGGGGCACGACATGCTCACACAGCTCGCGGACCGAGCGGCACTATGGGCCGAAACCGTAAAGGCTGGAACGGATCAGCACATGATTACCCCCGCAGATCGCAGCCGCCGCGAAACACAGGGGCTTAAGACACTCTTGGAAGAGGTACTCAACGAAACCGATCTACCGGCACGCGTACGTTACCTCCTCGCCGAACTACAACGCTTCCTTAGCCCCTCGTTGGAAGTTCCAACATTGGCATGGATCGAAACCCGGGCACAGAGTGGCAGCGTCTCGCTCCACAGTGCCCCTGAACGCATCGATCTTGTGCTCAAGAAGCTCCTTTTCGAGCCCTATGCAACAATTCTCCTGACGCCTCCGGGGCTCGATGGTGCTTTGCCGGCCGTCCTTCCTGAAGGATATCCTCGCGAACTCATCAAAGCGGACAGTGATGCACTGAAAACCTTCCCCATCACATTCCCCGACACGACACTCGAAACACTCTTGCAAGATCCACCCCAAGGGAAGACGATCGCACTCGTCGGAAGTAAGCGCGCGATCGAAATCGCCTTCATCAAGCATACGGAGCGGCTTGAGAACAAGAACGTCACACTCATTTGCCAAGGCCTCTCGGGCGGACAAGGTCGGATGGAGAGCGACTTCCTCGCGGCGGAGGGAACAGCCATCTGGCTTCTGACGCCATGGATGTACGAAGGGGTGGATTTACCCGAAAACTGCGCCGATCACCTGCTCTTAGAGAGTCTGCCGTTTGATCACCCCGGGCAACCTGTCTTCGCCCGACGCAAAGAAATGTTTGGAAACGGTTTCGAACAGTATGCACTCGTCCGACTCCTGCATCGCGCCTTCCGTCTCGTTCGAACGTTCGCACGCCATGCCACGAGCAATGCTGACATGGCAATCCTCGACCAACGGATGAAGGAAAAATCCTATGGTTCGCGCGTACGGTCATACCTCGAACGATTTGCGACTGCCCCCGTGCCCGCATTCACGTCAAAACCCATAGGCACAACAATGAAAAAAGTGCGAGCTCCGAAGAAAAAGTCAGGGCCACAGCAAGAGCTTCCTCTATGAGGCTCACTCGCTTTTAAGCGATGGGATGCAGAACACGCCCTTATCCTCACCCTCGTCGTTACACCCCGGTGGTGCCTGACACTGTGTCGCACGACCATCCGTATAGAGAATGTAGCGCGGTTCATCGTCCTGACACTGCACCTTGCACTCATGCGGCTTGAGCCACCCCGAATACTCGTACTGCGCGACGATCGGTTCGCCGATGCACGAACCTTCCGGCGGTGTCGGAGGTGGAATGGGATGCGCGGGTGGAAACACCGCTTCCACAATCACAACCGCGAGCATCAGCCCACAGAGAACGCCGACGAGACGAGGGGTTGTGATATCCACGAACGGCATCCTACCTTAATCTGCCGCTGCACGGGATGCCACAACGACGATCGTCCTCCAGAGAATCCATAGATCCAAAAAAATGGACCATTCCTCGATATACTGCAGATCCAACGCGACTTCACGGTCGAACGTGAGATCCGACCGACCGGACACCTGCGCTAATCCCGTCATGCCTGGCCGCACCGCAAACACGCGCCGCTGATAACTTGTATATCGCGCAACTTCCTCGGGTAAGTGTGGCCGTGGTCCAACGAGGGACATGTGCCCGAACAGCACATTGAAGAGTTGCGGCAGCTCATCGAGCGACCAGCGACGTAAACATCCCCCCACGCGCGTGATGCGCGGATCATGCTTCGCTTTAAACAGAGGACCATCCGTGCGGTGATTGAGCGCCATCACTTCACTCAGGCGTGCTTCCGCATCGCGTACCATCGAACGGAACTTCATGACCGGCACAGGCCGCTCCCCGAGCTCTCCCGTTCGTCGACTGATATAGAACACTGGAAATCCACTATCGATGACGATAATGATCGCGATGATGAATAGAACAGGGGAGAGGAGAAGGAGCATCAGGAGGCTCGCAATGATGTCACACGCACGCTTGAGAACGCGCCCCCATCCGTCGAGAGGGGTCGGGCGGAAACGGAGTGTGGGTAGGAGCCCCATGCGTTCGATCACGAGCAAATGAGGAACATCGGCAAACACGGGTGGAAAGAACCCGTAGCCGACATGCGTACTGCGACAATGTTCGATGAGCGCGAGCGTCGCTTCGCTATCGGGATCGGGGTCTGTTTGGAGGACGAGATCGATGCGATTCGGGTAGGCAGACTGGAGCGCAGCCATATCGCGAACGTGACCCAAGTACCGATATCGGATATCGCCCTGCAGTGTCGCAGTTGCGGGTTCCGACGGAGGGTGTTTGCCGTACGTGACGACGGTTCGAACACCGATGCCAAGACTGAGAAGTTCTCTCTGCAGCAACGTCATCAGGCCCCGTGCGCAACATGTGAGGAAGAGGAGACCTCCTGTCGCATAGACCAGCAAAAGACGGGAGTAAAAGAGTTCCTGTCGAACGAGGAAGTACCATGCCATGACACCAACGATCCATACGAGTGATGCCAACATAAGTCTCCCTATTTCACTCCATGCGCTTCGCGTCAGCTGGAGACTGTACAATTTTAGAAGGGATGCAATGATGACGAAGAGCACCGCTCCGGGGACGACAAAGTGCGCAAAATACTCCGCCGGTACAGGCAACGTGGATGTCGCATCCTTGATGGCCACCCACGGTAAAAGATTGACGTTATTGATACGAAGTTCGTACGCGATCAAGAATGCGATAGCTGCACAGAGTGCATCGAGCGGAACGCGGGCGACACCGAAGAGGATCTCGGAGCGTTTCATGGAGCAAGAGGAGTATACCCCTCACTTCGTGGCATAAATCGTCAATTCTCCTTCATGAACACGGGCGAACCAAACGCTCTTGAGATACGCATGTTCTGCCTTTTGCCCGTCGATATATGCGCGCCAACGTACTCCATCGAATCCTCGCAGAACGACTGTATCATCCCACGAAAGAAAACCATGTGTATCGTTGTACGGATATTCGAACAAGAACTTCTCTCCAAGCTTCACACCATCGCGAATCAGGAAAAACGACGATGTGGCATCGCCGAACGAGCCTCGTATGGCGTATCCACCATCAAAGAGCCCTAAACTCAATTCCACATTCGCGACATCGGCCGGAAGAAGATTCTTCGGTGAACGATCCTTTTGCAACTTCACGGTAGTGGAAGTCGCTCCACGAACATACGAAACGTGCCACACGTGTCCATCGGGATCGATATCGACCATCCCACCCAGCCCCTTACCCGTCACAAACGAGCGCATATTGCGGAAGAGCGAATATCCACGCTGGGATTTCGTAAAGAAGTAGACATCCCCCTCCTTCGACAGTGCAAAATTTGTCGGGTTATCGACTTTCTGTGAACTCACACGTCGACCGTCTCGATACATGCGTGACACGCCTCGCTCCGTGATCGTGTAGGCAATCGTATTCCCTCTGCGCCGAAGGTATTCGATCGTTCCTGTGTGTGAATACATTGCTCGTTTTACGTCGTGCTTCACATCGTACACGATCACGTTTCCCAGTTCTGGGAACGTGAGAACACCACCTTCGTCATGCACGCTCGTCGTGCCGTGCGAGAAATTGTAAAGACCAGACGATACGAGCACCGAGTTCACGTAGAGATCCGTTCCGTGGATGTCGTAGAGTAAATCACCGCTGGCGGTCATGCGGAAAACAATTGGTTTTTGGAAATCGTAGACCGATTCCGTCACACCGTTCTTCATCAAACGTCCATTGCGATACACGCTGTACACATTCTTCTTTTTGTCTGCGAAGAAAAACCCATAGGTACTCCCACTGTTATCCACCGTAACTGCACGCAGATTGGATACTTTTTCCGGAATGCGAAATTGATCAAGTACCTTCGTGATGTCGATCCACACCGGTTCCTTCGGCGGGGGAGGGAGTACCTCTTCTATGACAGGCACTTCTGCAGGCGGCACCTCAATGGCTGGCTGCTCCTCCTGCGGCATTTGTAACGGGTCACCAGACGTCTCGATGAGCTGCGCATGTACAGGGAGTGTGAATGCAAGAACGAGGACGACGAGGATTGAACGAAACGTGCACATAGACTGATGCTACATCGAGTTACGACAGAAGAACAAAGCTCTGCAGTACAAAGTGGAAGAAAGCGGGGTAGAATTACAGATCATGGAAAGCAACCGCAACGATCATGAGCCTCGAACGGAGACCTCGGCAACCCTCAGCGGGGGAGCGTCGCCAATTCCACCACATAACAAGCCACCTGTGCTCACCGCGATCGCAACACCGGATCCAGATCCAAATGACCCTGTGGGCAATGCGATCAACTGCGCATCAGAAGCGGAAGCACAAAAAACTATTGCGCAGATGGGATATTACGTGACGAAAATCAGTGTGAAGAGAAAACGACCACAAGCTGCACCCGAAGCCGCAGGCACTGAAACCGCGTGGGAATATGCGTGTACCACGATCGAAGCTGCATTTTGGAGCGTCCGTGAACGCATCGTCGAAATCTGCGAAGCATTCACCGATGGACAACAAATGGCACAAGCTGGGCGAATAAAAAAGGCGGCGACGCATCAAAAAAGCACTTAAAGGTGCTCTCTTGATCCTGCCCTTCTGTACGCCGGGTTCTGTCCGGCTTCGTCCGCCTTCGCCTTACGGCTACGGCGGACTACGCCGGGATGACCATCTCTCTGCGACCGCGATTGCTCGCGAGCCTGAGTCCCGCTAAGCGGGACATGCGGAGGGGTGCGCGGGAGAACGGAACCATTCTCTGTTCCGCGGACCCAAATCCTCCTTGCTTCACCATGAGTTTGCCAGGCTCCGCGAAGCGAAGCCCCTCGGTTCCCGAGGCGTTTCACCCCCATTGGTCCCCCCAGAGGAGAGATAGACGGGGTTCGTCTCTGTGGCACTGGTCCTACGCCGCCTTTACCGAATATGTGACGACGCGACGGCCGTTAGCCGCATGGCGTTCCATTGAAGCCCGGACGTTCCTCTCCGTAGCAGATGCAAGCATCGCTACAGAGCGGTCATCCAAAGAGCAGGACCATCATTATACCACAAAATCAGTACTTGTTCGAAAAGGGCGTTCTACAGGTGCAACAGGTGAATACGGGATTAAATTTTCATAAAATACCTCGCTTTCTTTTTATTTCTTCATTGATAC
>CAYQJY010000027.1:0-12102 GCA_964418005.1 uncultured Candidatus Peribacteria bacterium | reverse complement strand
CACGAACGTGTTCATGAAGGACAAGTTCGTGCACATCAAAGATATCCTTGATGAACGCTACGAGAAATTCGCCGAATTACATGCATCGGAAGACAGCGGCGGCGTGAAGGGCGTACCCACTGGCTTTACCGCGCTTGATTACAAGCTCTCAGGCTTGCAGCCGAGCGATTTGGTCATACTTGCTGCTCGCCCATCGATCGGAAAGACCAGTTTGGCCATGAATATTGCAGTGAATGCCGCTGTTCGCCACCGCAAAACCGTTGGCGTCTTCTCGCTTGAAATGAGCAAAGAACAGCTCGTCGATCGCTTGTTCGCCTCGATGCTTGGGGTCGACTCGTGGAAGCTGCAGCGCGGCAAGCTCGACGACAGCGACTTCCAGAACATGGGCCCGATCATGGACGATCTCGCGAAGGCGAATATCTTCGTTGATGATTCCAGTGCATCGTCCCTCACGGAATTCCGAACGAAGGCGCGACGATTGCAGATGGAGCACGGACTCGATCTGCTTATCATCGACTACTTGCAGCTCATGAGCACGGGGAATAACAGTTACGCCGGTAACCGTGTTCAAGAAATCTCCGAGATTTCAAGGAGCATCAAACAGATTGCACGCGAACTTCGCATTCCTATCCTCGCGCTGTCACAGCTTTCCCGTGCGGTCGAAAGTCGTCCCGATAAAATCCCACAACTCTCGGATCTGCGCGAATCAGGAAGCATCGAGCAAGACGCGGACATCGTCATGATGATGTATCGCGACGATTATTATAACGAGGACACCGACCGTCAGGGTATTTGTGATATTTACATTCGAAAGCACCGAAATGGACCAACAGGGCGTATTGAACTGCTCTTCAAGAAGGAGCAAATGCGCTTCTACGATATCGATAAACAGCACTCGAAGGTCGGGAGCGACGACTAACCCGGCTTCGTCACAGGACTTCGCCGTGGCAATGCCCTGGTAGACGTCTAATAGCGGCGGTATTCTTTGCTCATATGACACCTCTCGATATCGAACGGCCGCTCCTCTCGCTTGCCGAAATTCTCGGCTACGCGCTCTTCGCGTTCCTTGTCGTACTCATCATCACGCCGTGGTTCGTCGACTTCCTCAAGCGCAATAAAGTCGGGAAACAACTGCGTGTCGAGACGATTGATGGCAAAGACCCCGCGATTTTCCGCCAATATCATCAAGCGAAGTTCGGGACGCCGACGATGGGAGGCATTCTCATGTGGGGTGGCATCATCGCGACAGTCGCCTTCTCACGTCTTCTTTCGTACTTCGGCGTCGTTGAAAATTCGCTTCTTCAACGTGGGCAGGTCTACCTCCCACTGTTTGCACTCGTTTCACTTGGTCTTCTCGGCGCGCTCGACGATTACCTTAATATCATCAGTGCGGACGATGAACGGCTCAAGAAAGCGCTTCCTCGCATTAAGTGGCTCATGATCGTCGGTGCTCTGACCCTTATCGCAGGTGTTAGCTACATCGTCTTCAGCACCGGTAATGCCATGACATACTTCGGACAACTCACCGCTTCTGTTGGTCCCATCGGTTCTGTGGTGATTGCTGGCATCGCGGTTGTCCTCATCGGGTTCCTCTCCCTCGGTGGATCACTCCTCCGCGGTATGGTTGGAAACCAGAAGAAACAGAAAGGTCTCGGGTTCCGCCAGAAGATCATCACCCTTCTGCTCCTCTCGCTCGTCGCGGCGCTTTGGTTCTACCTCAAGATCGGGTATGAAACGATCCACGTTCCGACCATGGGCGATTTCCACGTCGGCTGGTGGTACGTCCCCATCTTCATGTTCATCTTCATCGGCACGGTGAATGCCGTGAACTTCACGGACGGCCTCGATGGCCTTGCTGGAGGCCTGTTGGCGATTGCCTTCGCCTCCTTCGGGATTATCGCCTATCTCAGCGGACTCTTCGTTCTGGCGGGCTTCTGTGCGGTCTGCGTGGGTGCTATTGCTGGGTTCCTCTGGAACAACGTCCCGCCGGCACTCTTCTTCATGGGTGATACGGGTGCTTTGGCGCTCGGTGGCGTTCTCGCCGTCATAGCGATGATGATCGAACACCCACTTGTTCTGCCACTCGTTGGCTTCGTCTTCGTCATCGAAATGCTCTCCGTGATCATCCAGCTCACGAGCAAGCGTCTCCGCGGCGGCAAGAAAGTCTTCCTCTCCGCACCGATCCATCATCACTTCGAAGCGCTTGGTTGGGGTGAAAGCAAAGTCACGATGCGCATGTGGATTGTGGGAGGAATCATGGCGTTGCTGGGGATCATCGTTTCGAGGCTTTGATTGCCCTTACGAGATGACGCCTAGCATGCCTTTAGCGGCAGCAATCAATGGGTCAGCAATACTTTTAATTCCAAGAAATGCGGCAGTGCCTGTTGCACCAAGTTTCAGGGCGCTTGCAGGTCTCGGATGTCGATTACGCGCTTCGCACATTCCTATCCATACTGCAAGCCAGGGATGACCAGCCTTAAGAAGATTCGTTGCCAGATCGCCTTTCTGAAGGTTTTGAAGCGAGTGCCTGCGACGTGTCGAAGTCTTCATGCTCCCAGAACGGATTTCCGACCTTCGTCGGTGACATAAAATCCATTTTCATCCTTCTCGCAGAAGCCCTTGGACACATTCTTGTTGAGGCATTCAGCGGGATTACCTAGACGAGATTGGCTTGCCTGGCGGAGGGCCACAGTGATTTCTCGAGTGCTTAGACTGTTCTGCGAGAGTTTTGTGTGCAGCCAAATTGCAGTTGCAAGAAACTTGCGAACTTGGTTTACCTTGGATGCAGTATCATCGAGGAATTTAGCCAAAGGTTTAGTACCGATGCCGTCGCCGTTTGGCTTGGAATCCGGAGTCGCGGTTACATTGCTGACCTTAGGTGTTGTCAGCGCGACCTTTTCGATAATTTTATCCAACTGTTGGCTCAGCCACTCTTTGTCGCCTTCACCGCTGAACTTCATGTCGCCGATGGTGAATTCCACTTTTACATCAGTCATAGGATGGGGGTGAGAATAGTGAGAGTTTAGCACATGGGATCACTAATGCAACAAAATAACACAAAATGCTCACTTTTGACTCATGTGGCCAAAATCCATGTCACTCTTCGGTTAGGGTTACTAGTCCCAGTACGGCTCCTGTACTGCCTTCTCCATCACGTCATCGAGTGTGAGAGTGCGTTCAGGCTCGGGGATCTTCCCTTCGATCTTATAGATCTTCTTCATCGTCTTGTACGTGCCCCAGGGGTAATACCGTGTGCGAGGTTTGCGCATGGGGCGGCGGTCTTTGCCACGCACAGGCTTCGAAGTATCGGGCTTTGCATTGGACTTCGGGCTTGCCTCGGCGGAGTTTGACGAAGCCGGGTCGATTTTTGCGTCCGACTCATCGTCGTCTGTTTCGATTTCACGCGCTGGGCGTTCGAGTTTCTTCGCAATCCCCTTCTCGTTGAATTCTACTTTCCCGACGACGGTGCGTGCATCGGGGTCGACGTAGACCAAGTCATCGTCGTTGTAGGTTACGTATGTGCCGGTGTCGGTTGCGGTTTCGGACATGATTAGAGGCGAAGGTTGTGTTCCTCAGGAGGAAGTGGCGGTGGTGGAGGGGGTGGTGGCGGAACGGCTTGCGTCAGTACGGGTTCGACGACCTGTGTTGCAGGAGTTGCATCCTCCGGATGGTGGAACAGTTCTTGTCCCTGCTTGCGGCGTTCCTCTTGCCACTGCAGGAATGCGTAGAGTGTCGCAATCAAGCCACAGACGAGCGTAAAGTACACGCCGTAGCGGATCGAGAGGCCGCGGAATTCGTAGGTCACGCGCGTGAGGACGGTGAGTGCAGCGAAGGTGAGGACGGAGGATTGCAGTGTGAGCCAGAGCCGAACGGTCGCGCGCCAGGGGCGCTTCACGATGACGGGGCCCCCGACGAGTGGAAGCATCGTCATAAGGATTGCGATGACGTCGATGAGGAGGATCATCGCACCGATGTACGAGTGATAGAACTGGATACCCGAGTACGACACAGGATCGCCGCCGAGGAACTGGCCGGCGAGCCATGGGAAGAACAGGAAGATGATCGCGGCGAGGAGTGCCCCGTTCAGGATGCGTTCTTCGAGATCGAGAGCTGCCAAGGCAGCTCGGAACGTGGACCACATAGGATCAGTGTACCATGGGTGAGTACGCTACACTGAGCCTATATGAGGCTCTGGATCGACGTTCGGGAGGCCTGTCGGCAACGGAAAACAGGCAAAGGCAATTGGACGTTTCACTGCGTCTCGACCCTCCTAGAGATGTCTGATCTCGAAATCACGCTGTTGACGGATGCAGATCTACCTCCATCGTGGAGGAAGGCCCCCGCGTTTCGCGCAGAGCGGACGATTCACTCGCATGGACTCTGGTGGCATCTCCGCGTCTGGATGATGGTTCTGCGTGATCGTGCGCTGATTGATTATTACGTTAGCCCAACGAGCTTCATTGTCCCCTTCTTGGTCGGACGACGCGTCAGTGTTGTACCTGTCGTCCACGATCTCATCGCTTTTCGTGACGAACCGCACGATCGAAGAGCGCGGATGATCGAACGATGGACGTTGCCGCGAACGTTGCGAACGGCAGCACTCATCTGCTCCGTCAGTGATGCGACTGCAGGCTTACTCAAAAAAGAGTTCGGCAAGACGGCGCCGATCGTCACGATCCATGCAGGACCAACGAACGATGAAGACGCAACCTGGGAAGGAGGTGAAGATCACATTTTGTGCATTGGGACTCTCTGTCCGCGAAAAAATCAGCTACGACTGATCAAAGCGTTTGCAGCTCTTCCGGAATCACTTCGATCGAAGCACCACCTTGTCCTCGTTGGCGGACGTGGATGGGAGGACGATGAGATTGTGCATGCCGCGCAGTCGACACCCGGTGTGACATGGACAGGATTTCGCTCTGATACCGAGTGCAGAGACCTCCTTCGAACGTGCGTGGCATTCGCGTGGATATCGCAAGAGGAAGGCTTCGGTCTCCCCATGCTCGATGCACTTCGAGTGGGTGCGCCTGTGTTAGCATCGGACATTCCAGCGAACCGTGAAGTCGCAGAAGACAGCGTGACGTACTGCGATCCGTTCGACGTTGCGTCCATTGAAAAAAGTCTCCGATCTGTTCTCGAACACAAGGAAAAACAACAGCGAGAAAAAGGCCTTAAACAAGCGGAAAAGTTCTCCTGGGAAGGCACGGCAAGAGCCTTGGTAGCGGCGTGTCGGAGCGTTGACATTTCTACGTAAAAACCCGATGGTACTTGCCATGTCGAAGCCGTTCACCAAGGTCGGCCTGACGGCGAAACTACATCTGGAGAAGAAGGATGAATTGCTCCGTCCGGTTGTCGATGTGCTAGTTGCCTGCGGCTCGACGGTGTTCATCGATGCGCACACCGTTGGAGGCATTGAGTGTACAAAAACGTTCAAACCGATCACGAATGCTCGCGAGCTTGATCTCATTATTGCTGTTGGCGGTGATGGGACAATTCTTCGCACGATTCGCGAGTTGCAACCGGAAAACGTTCCGATCCTTGCGATCAATGCTGGCTCCGTTGGTTTTCTCTCAGAACTTCCGCTCTCAGACGTTGCTGAAAAATTACCGGCACTTCTTAAGGGCGATGTGATGCTCGAGCGTCGTACGTGTCTCAGTGCCGTCGTTGTTCGTGAGAGTAAGACGCTCTTCGAATGCCAAGCGCTGAACGATGTCGTCATCTCACAGGGCACAATCTCTCGTCTGCTCGATTTGCGTGCGTCCGTCGACGGACATTTCCTTGCGAACTACCACGCGGATGGGTTGATTGTTTCCACGCCGACAGGCTCGACGGCCTATTCCCTCGCCGCAGGTGGCCCGGTCGTGCATCCCGTTGTTCCTGCCCTTATTCTTACGCCCATTAATCCACATAGCTTCACGCAGAAGCCGATTGTGGTTCCTGGAGAGGTACCCATTGAAGTAACGATCGAAGCGGGTGATACGCCTGCGTTTACGGGCGCAACGGTCGGAATGACGGTCGATGGGCAGGTCTACCAGGAGTTGAAAACAGGAGACAAAGTGACCGTTCGAACGGGCATTACCCTGCAGTTCGTCCGCACAAATAAAGATGCCTTCTACCGGGCTCTTCGAACGAAACTGAAGTGGGGAGAGGGACTGGAGAATTAAGCCGCCTCGATAATGCGTAGCTTGAAGAATTCTGTAGGATCCACTTTCCTCTGAGGCGCGTTGTTCCGATCGAGGCAGTGTTCCAATGCTCTTCGCAACCCTGCACGATCCTCACGTAGAACCGGATACATATGCGGCCGGACGATTATTTTGTTTTCCTCTGAAGCTTGATCGAGCACGGGCAACTGGTACGAGCTGAAAATCTCGAAATCGCTCTCGCACTCATTGATGGTGTCGTAACTAATGAGACATCGAAGTCTTAACGTTTTGCGAATTGCCGCGCCCATCAAGCCAAGCATACTTTGACTAGCCCTAGCCGTTACCAGAACATCTGCCTGGAAAAAGTCATGCCGGACGCGATTGTTCGACGTAGGATTGCGAGGAGTGAGCTCGAAGCGGCGAAGGTGAATGGGAATCTGTTTCTGGTTTGCGACACTCTCCGTCGTATCGACGAGCTCTTCGATCCAGTCTGCCAACTGCGGGTCGTACCGAATGGGAAACTGTTCGTCCGCATGTATGCCGTAGATTTGGTGAAATCCGGCAAGAGTTGATACCTCTGGAGGTTCAACAATGGCTACCTTGAGCGGTTCGACAGACATAGACATGTTGTAGAACCGAAACTTCTAATGGTCAAGACTGTGCTACGAAGCTGGCCTGCGAATCGAGGCATTCGACAATGATACCACGGCAGAAAGGATGGTTCTGCGCGCTCGAGACGATCATTCGGAGAATGTCTCCGCCGTCCTGTCCCCTACCTATCAAGGCCTCACGAGGTTCGTGCATGAAGACGTCATTCTCCAGTAATGCCGCGTCGGTCACGTAGGGTGGATTCGTGACGATGAGAAATGGTGTAGCAACATCGACAATTGGCTCAAGCGCAGCCCCCTTCCGAAATTTAACCCGCTTCGTCACAGAGTGTTTTTTTGCATTCTTCCCCGCCGTCTCAAGCGCGATGTCTGAGATATCTGTTGCGATGATATCGATCTTCGGTCGTTCACAGGCAATGGAAATTGCGACGCAGCCGCTTCCGGTGCCGATGTCGACGACTGTTTGCACCTCCTCGAACTTTTTCAAAAGATGCACGGCACGCACGATGCCGGTATCGATTTCTTCGATGTCCTTCACCTTCTTTCCATCGAGTATGTCCAACACTACTTCGACCAATGCTTCTGTACATGGTCGCGGACTAAGGACGCCCGGTTGTACGTCGCACATGCGGCCGGCGAATTCTTTTTCACCTATGATATATGCGACGGGCTCCCCGGCGTTTCTCCTGTGAACGTATTGCTCGAATATGCGCGCTGCGTCGATTACTGGTTCCTCTTTGGCATGTGCAAGGACCCACGTACGCGGTTTACCAAGCGCATGGGCCAAAAGCAGCTCGGCTTCGCTCCTATGAATGCCCGATGTGCCGAGTAGGTCAACGATGGTCATAGAGGTATCATGCCAGAGTGATCACGATTGCGGTCGATTGTCGGTTTGCGGGCACGGGAACGGGCCTCGCACGCTATTCACGTGAACTCACTGATGCCCTACTCGCACGGAATGATGCTGATGTTCAGTATGTTTTCATTGTGCGTAGCCCGTCCGATCTGCCGCACGTTGTCTCCCCTCATCGGATCATCGTTGCCGATATTCCGCACTATTCCCTCACAGAGCAGACGAAACTCCCGGGCATTCTTCGCTCAACGGGTGCCGATCTCGCATTCTTCACACACTTCAACGCGCCGTTCTTCTGTCCGTTGCCATTCGTCATCACTGTGCACGATCTCATTCTTCATCGTCACCCCGGCAATGCATCGTTCTTCAAGCGCGCAGCGTATCATGTGCTCGTTGCACGAGCGATGCGCAGAGCGAAGCAGATTATTGCCGTCAGCGAATGGACGAAGAGCGACATCGTTCGAACGTACGGAAAACGAATCGAAAAGAAAGCACAAGTGATTCTGGAAGGTGTCAGTGATGCGTACACTCCACAATCGGCACAGCGCATCGAAACAGTGCGCAATCGGTATGCTCTGCGAAAGCCGTTTTTCCTGTATGTTGGTAACTGCAAACCCCATAAGAACGTTGAGGCATTGGTGTCTGCCTTTTCCTTGGCTCAACCTGATGCAGAGCTCGTGCTCGTGAGTGGAGGGCCGGAAGCAAAGACACTTCGTTTGCCACAGGGTGTGCGATTGCTCGAAGGTGTGCCGAATGACGATCTCCCGGCGCTCTATAGTGCCGCGAAATGTTTCATCACAGCGTCACTCGATGAGGGTTATTGTTTGCCCATCGCCGAAGCGCTTGCGTGTGGCTGTCCTGTGATTGCGACAAATCGCGCATCGATTCCTGAGGTCCTCGGAAACAATGGAGTACTCGTGGAACCGACCGACGAAGCACTTGCTGCCGCAATGGAGAATCCCCCATCGTTGCCAGCGCCAGTACGCGTGGGAAGCTGGACGCGTGCTGCAGAAGAAACGATTGAACTTTTGAAAAAGGCCGCATGAACTGCGACCTCTTTCGTCACGAAGTTGAAGTTATTCGATAGTGATTGTTGCACTGTATGGAACGATCAGTGGTACACCACCCGTTGCACCCGAGAGATCAACGGCGAACGTCTCACCTGTGTCAGCGACGGCATCTTTCACGATCGGAATGACGATGATCTTCGACGCTTCCCCGACGGCGAAGCTGAGCTGCCCGGAGATGTGCGTGAAGTCGCTGCCGCCGCTGGCGGTGATGGATGTCGTTTGATACGCCACACTTGCCGGGAAGATCGATCCTCCTGTGCGCTGCACTGTGACGACGACTGATCCTGCGCTCTCTGCGATGCCGTACGCGCTGCGGCTGAACTTGAATGATCCCGACCCGAATGCGACGGTCTCGTCGTCATTGATTGTGACAACAGCTGTATTGAGGTTCGGTGTGAGTGTCATGCTGCTTGGAGATGAGAGCATGAGGTTGAAGGTCTTCGCGCCGTCATCGGTGCTGTCGTTGAAAATGGACACTGTGAACTGCTTACTCACTTCATTTGCAGCAAAGTTCAGCGTGCCCGAGACGGACGTGTACTCGCTCCCCGATTTTCCGCTGCCGTTGCTCGTCGCATAGTTTACGGCACCGGCAGAGGACGAACTTCCCGCACGCACGACCGTGACGGTCAGTGTTCCCGCATCTTCATCGACGCTGTATTGCGTTGCGCTGAAGCCAACACTTGGGCCTGTGGAACTGGACGATGAGGACTTGGACGAAGAGGTGCTTGCGGTAGAGCCGGCTTCATCGTCTTGGATCGTTAATGTCGCAACGGAGGGTGTTGCGAGCGATACGCCATTTCCTGGATTGCTCAGGGTAATCGTCGCCGTTTCATTCCCTTCATTCGTGCTGTCGTCTTTGATCGCGATTTCAAATGTCTTACTCGTTTCCTTGTTCGCAAAGCTCAACGTGCCCGATACCTTCGTATAGTCCGATCCCTCTGTAGCTGTGCCAGCTGTCATCGTGTAGTCGATTGTCACAGAACCCTCATTCCCGCCCGTGCGCACAACTGCGACGGTGATTTTATGCGTCGAAACATTCTCCGGAACTTTGAGGTCGGCAGTCGTGAAGCGGATTGCACCCTTTGGATTGAACGATGTGCTGGAAGCAGAACTCGTGGACGATGAACTACTGCTTCGACTGCTGCGGGAACTCGAAGATGATTCTTCTTCCTCGTCGTCCTGCTCAACGTTTCCTGTGAGTTCATCGCGAAGCCGCTGAAACATCACCGCGAGCTCGGCGCGATTCACGTTGTCACCCGGACGAAATTTTCCGTTGGACCCCTTGATGATGCCGAGACTGTTCATCTCACCAACAGCTTCGTCGTAGTACGAACCGGATGGCACATCGGAGAACACATCGGATCCGCGGAGCGTTGCAGCACCGGCCGTGAGGACGACGCCAACCGCGATACCGGCGGCAAACGGATAGGAAAGAATCTTCGAGAGACGCATGATAGTACGGGGAAAGATACTGAGAGATTGTGGGCACCTGAGCCGACTGCGGCAAGTGACATGGAGTGCAAAATAACGGACAATGATTCCATGGATCGCGTATCCTCTCTTATCGCCGCTACCCTCGCCAAACGCGGACTCGGGCAGCACGCGCTGGCGGCGCTCGCACTGCACCGTGTGAACGGCTGGCTGACTGAGGCCTTTCCGAACGGCAACAACCCCAGTCGCGCTGAAGAGGTCTCGGACGGAGTTCTTCACATTGCATGCTTTCACGCGGTTATCCTTCAAGAATTACAGCTTCGATTGCCTGAATTGCGGCAGTTTTTACAGAAAGAATGCCCCTTTGCTCGTATCAAAGACATTCGACTCTACCGCTCTGACGGAAGGCCTGAAAATGCGCTTGCGCCAGAGAATCCGGGTGCGTAGACTTTCCGGGCTTTCATGCTCGTTATACGTCTACAGAGAACCGGCCGCGAAAACCTCCCCACGTACCGTCTGGTCGTGGCTGAGAAGACGCGCCCGGTAAAAGGAAAATTTCTCGAGATCCTCGGCCATTACATGCCTGCCCAGAAGAATCCGGTTTTTACGATTGAAACGGCGAAGATCGAAGACTGGGTGAAGAAAGGAGCGATTCCAAGTGATACCGTCGCTCGCCTTCTAAAGAAGAATGGCCTCAAAAACATGGAGAAGTTCATTCTTCGGTACCCAAAGCGCCGCAGCAAGAGCGCTCCTGCCGAAGAAGCAGCTCCAGCCGCTCCGGCTCCAACTCCCGCGGCCGAAGTCCCTGCTGCTGAGACCCCTGCGGCCTAAAGACAGGCTGGCGGAACATCCGCCGCTTCCGTACACTCCTCTCCATGGATTCCACTACGCCTGAGACCCTACCGGGTGAAGCGTTCCTCCGTTACGTACTCGAATCGATCGTCGATGATCCAGGCTCCCTGGTCATCACGTCGAAAGTTGACGAGCTCGGCGTGCTCCTGACAGTCCAAGTGAGCGACAACGACATGGGCAAGCTCATCGGCAAAGGCGGACAAACGGTGAAGGCTCTCCGCACACTTCTTCGTCTCCTTGGCAGCACCGGTGCGCAGAGAATCAATTTGAAGATCCTCGAACCCGGAGCGCTCGCCGCCTAACCTCCCCACTTCCCACCTCCTCTCCCCAACCTCCGTATGTTGCGCCAACTCCTCGAAGAGGGATCGATCATCGACATCGTCGCGACGTTCATCGCATTGTCGCTGATTGTGGCCTCCATTCTCTGTCTCGTGTTCATCATCATCGGTGGTATCAGCTTCATTCTCTCCGCCGGAAACGAAGAGAAGATCAAGAAGGCCGTCCACACGATCCGCTTCGCGATCATCGGTCTCATCGTGACCTTCGCCGCCTTCTTCGCCGTCTCGTGGATCAGCCGTCTGCTCGACATTCCGTTCGAGTTGAACTTCTCGACGATCCTCGACCTCATGCGCGAGATCTTTGCCAGCCTGCAGTGACGCGCGACCAAGGATGGCCACGCTAAAACCATGCATTGAAAAGGGCTCCGAAAGGGGCTCTTTTTCGTGTACCCTGGGCGACACGGGCGCCTAGCTCAGTGGTTAGAGCATCTCGTTTACACCGAGAGGGTCAGGGGTTCGACTCCCTTGGCGCCCACCATTGCACAATTAGAACGTTTCCCTACACTCCCAGCACTATGTCGACCATCATCAACGCGATTCAGGGCATCCTGTCCGCACTCATCCTCCTTGGCGTTCTCCTGCAGCAACGTGCCGCGGGGTTCGCTTCCGGCGTGGTCGGAGGCACCAATATCGTGCAGCGTCGCGGCGCCGAGAAGTTGCTGTACCAGGGGACGATCCTTCTCGCCATTGCGTTCTTGGTGCTCTCGGTGCTGGAGTGGTTCGTGTAATCCACCCGGCCCTTCATGCAGAAGCTTCTCCGTTTTTTACTCTCGTCATACGTGCGCTTCGAACGCCGGATGATCGTCG
>CAYQJY010000026.1:5262-12177 GCA_964418005.1 uncultured Candidatus Peribacteria bacterium | reverse complement strand
ACCCCCGAATGGCGGCTCCAAAGGCCGCTGCCTTACCACTTGGCGACTCCCCAAGAACACGTCTGCCACACGGCTTTAGCGAAGATTGTTTCAAGGGCTGACGGATCTATCCCCTATTGTAGCGGAAATCTCGATTTTCCGTGAACGGAAGCCGGAAAGTCGATGTTTTCTGACAAAGAGACACTACACAACATTCATTTGGCGTAAAAGCGCGCTTTAAGTCTCTTATTTGGCTATAGCAAGCTGTTCATCCATGCATTGACAATAGTGTATTACTATGACATTATTTCCCCCTTTTGTCTCTCCCCCCTCTCTCTATGGGTACGCGCACCGTATCCGTCTTCTCCCTTCTCGCACTGTCGCTTCATGCGACGGTCGCCTTCGCGGCTGAACCCGCGGTTGCTCCACAACCGTACGGCGATCGCGACGAGGAAACGCTCGACTTGAGCAACGCCTACGAACCAGAGGCGGTGTTCGTCACGCGCCTCGCCGCCCGCGTCCACGATGGGAACGTGACGGGATCGTTCGTCATCTCGAACACAGAAGAGACACTCGTCACCGGCCTGCAGTACCGCTTGGAACTGCGCGGCATCGGTGAAGAAGACGGTTTGATCTACGGCCTCGACGTGGTGCGCGCGTCGGTCGCCTTGGCGCCGTCAGAGAGCAAAACCCTCCTCATCGCTTCCCCACTGCCGACGATCCCCGCCGGCCGCTACGACCTCCGCGTTCAGATCCTCACGGCCAAAGGCCGCAGCCTCGGCTGGCAGGACACGCCGGTCGTCGTTGAACAGGGAGCGACGGAATTCGTCCACCTCTACGCTGGCACAATTGGCATCGCCGCCTACGGCGACGAATTGCTCCCGCCGCTCTCGGGTCCGAACGTCGACCCATCGAGCGCTCTCACGCTCCGCGCAACGGCCCTCAATAAGGGCACTGCGACTATCCGCGTGAAGCCTGTCGTTGAACTCTACGACTTCAACGCCGCACGCGTCTCGCTCGCGAATTTCGAGTACTCCGCCGTCAATGTCGCCGCGGGCGAATCGGTCGAGCTCGACATGCCACTGACCACGGAAGCCGTACCAGGCGTCTACATGGCGCACGTGACGCTCAAAGATGCCAACACAATGGAAACGATCTCCTCGATCGCGCAGTACCGCTTCGTCGTGAAGGGTGAAGACGCAGATATCATCTCCGTCCGCATCGAGAACATGGGTACGAAGGCTGGTGATTGGGCCTACGGCACGATCGACCTCGCTGGTTCCGCCGATGCGGAAACGGTGACGAATGCGACGCTTCGCGTGCAGCTGACGGACGCCAAAGGTGTCCTCGGTTCCATCGAAGTTCCGGAGATCGCCCTTACGGACGCCGTGCTCACAGCCAAGATCCGCATTCCGCTCGACCGCGACCTCGTCGGTGCTCCGACGATCGACGCGAGCCTCCTCAGTGCAAGCAACACGACGTACGACCACGCGGTCTACGCCGGCACGCTCACTCCTACCGAGCTTCAGACACTGACGCAGGACAAGGCCATCACTAACTGGGTCGCATGGCACGGCATGGCCCGCATCTCGCTGTTCCTCTTCGTGATGGCAGCGATCGGCTACGCCCTCTTCTCGGTTGTATCCCGCATGCGCGGCAACGTTACCTACACCCGCACGGCCACGGCCGCGTTCCTCCTCGTGTGTTTCGCAACGCAAATCACGTCCGGCTTCGCTGCCGGCAGCGGAGGCATCGAAGTGCTTACGCCAAAGAAGGGTAGCGACGTGTTCGGCCCCCTCGGTACGCGCCCAATCGTCGCACTCTTCGTGAACAGTCCTGTCCATAACCAACCGAACAACTTCTGCGACCGCCGCATCACGCTCGACTATCGTATCGAGTACGGCGTGTGTGAGAACCAGATCGCTAACGTGCGCGTTCTCGGGCGCGTCACGACGAACGGCGGCTTGCTCTCGACGTACGATGTCACAGGTACACCGTGGCAAACGGTTCACAACAAAACGTACACGAGCCAACTCTGCGGCAGCCACTTCTGTTTCGAAACGGCCACCTTCAACGAGACGATCGATCTCACAAACGTTGTAAGCCAGACCGCCAACAATGCCACGCTCCAGCTCCTCGCCAAGTACGGCAAGAATATTGCTATGCCTGACTCGAGCTTCAGTACTAACGACCAATTCATCCGCCTTGGCTGGGCCCACGCGTTGAACATCCACCTGCAATGCACTCCGCCGCAGATTGACATCCAGAAAACCGCACCGCAGTCCCCAGTGATTGCCGGTCAGAACGCGACGTACAGCTTCACGGTCACGAACTCCGGCCAGTCCTCCGCTACGAACGTCAATGTCTACGACTATTTCCTCCAGGGAAACTCGAGGTACGTTCCGTTTACCTTCGTCAGCAGCAACGGCGCCACATGTACCTTCGATTCCAACCAATCGCAGGTCGCCTGCACCATCGGCACGCTCGGTGCCGGACAGAGCCGCACCTTCACGATGACCTTCGCAGTACCCCAAAACCAACCGGGCATCTGTAACCAGACTGTTCGCAACCGCGTCGACGCCTGGATCAACGGCCAGCAACAGGGTGGAGACAGCGCCGAAGCTCAGGTCCAAGTCCAGTGCCCGCCGACCGTCGGCTGTATCGAAATCCTCAAAGAAGGTTTCGATGCGAATAATAACCGACTGGGTACGATCCCGTCCTTCACCTTCCGCCTCGACGGTAACCAGACAGTCCAAAGTGACGCGCAAGGTCGCGCGACATTCCAGAACGTCACGCCAGGGCAACACACGATCACGGAGAATGCCCTCGCCGGATGGAACATGTTCAATGTTACGCCAACAAACGGAACGGTGAATGTCGCCGCCGGCAACACCTGCGCCGCCGTGATCTTCAAGAACCGCCAGGAGCCACAGGATAACGACCTTCAGATCCAGAAGTCCGGCCCGACCTCCGTGGTCCGCGGCTCGACGGCGTCGTATCAGATCATTGTGAAGAACAACGGTCCGGCCGCAGCACCAAACACGATCGTCGCCGATCCGGTTCCAACCGGAACAACGTTCCTCCCGGGTCAGTCGGACAACCGCTGCTTCCTTCAGGGGAACAGCGTGTTCTGTAACCTCGGAACGCTCGCACACCAGCAACAGACATCCATCACGATCACGCTCGATGTGCCGAACCAGAACCCGCAGGCCTGCACGTCTGGCCAAATCGTGAACCGCGCCGCCGTGCAGAGCGATCTGCAGGACCGCAACATTACGAACAACGAAGCGACCTTCACAACACAGGTGACCTGCCCGCAACCGCAGTTCGGCTGCATCGAGATTCTCAAGGAAGGCTACGACGCGAACAACAATCGCCTCGGCACCATTCCGTCCTTCACCTTCCGCCTCGACGGCAACCAGACGGTGCAGACCGACAGCCAAGGACGCGCGCAATTCGCGAACGTCACGCCCGGTCAGCACACGATCTCGGAGAACACGCTCGCCGGTTGGACGCTCTTCAATACGACCCCGACCAACGGTGTCGTGAACGTCGCAGCTGGCACGAACTGTGCAGGAATCGTCTTCAAGAACCGCCAGGAACCACAGACCAGCGATCTTCAGATCACGAAGACAGGTCCGGCCACGGCCGTTTGGGGCTCGACGCTCCAGTACTCGATCGTAGTGAAGAACAACGGCCCTGCATCCGCCAACAATGTTGTCGTAGGCGACCCCCTCCCGACCGGCACAACCTTCGTCAGCGCGACACCGAGCAACTCCTGCACCCTCCAAGGCAACAGCGTCTTCTGCAACCTCGGAACGCTCGCCGCTCAACAGTCTTCGACAGTGACGATCACGGTTCAGTCCGTTGCTCCGCAGCAAAACTGCACGAACGGTCAGGTTGTGAACCGCGCTGCGACGCAGAGCGATCGTCAGGACCAGAACCTCGGCAATAACGAATCGACGGTGACGACGCAGATGACCTGCCCGGCCCCGCAGGTCGGTTGTATTGACATTTTAAAGGAAGGCTTCGATGCCGGTGGCAGCCGTCTCCAAACGATCCCGCCGTTCACCTTCACGCTCGACGGTAACCAATCCGTCGTCCAGAGCAATAGCCAGGGTCTCGCCCGCTTCAGCAACGTTCCTATCGGTGTCCACACTGTCGGAGAGCAGACTGCGAGCGGTTGGACGCTCTTCAACACGACTCCGACGAGTGGCATTGTGAACGTAGCCGCAGGCACGAACTGTGCCGCCGTGATCTTCAAGAACCGCCAAGCTCCGCAGCATGCCGACGTGTCCGTCGTGAAGACGGGTCCACAAACGGCGATGCGCGGCGGCAACTTCACCTACAGCATCACGGTCACCAATAACGGTCCGGCTGCTGCCCAGAACGTCGTCATCAACGACCAGATCCCCGCAGGCCTCACGAACCCCGTTGTTTCCGGCCAAGGTTGCGCTGTGAATAACGGCGTCGTTCAGTGCACGATCGCTGCGATGCAGGTCGGTGACCAACGCATCATCACGGTGAACGTCCAAGCTCCGACGGTCGCGCAGAACTGCCAGGAATCGACAGTGACAAACACGGCGACGCTCACGGCAACGAATGACAACACGCAGGCAAACAACTCGTCGTCCGTGAACACGCTCCTCCAGTGCCCGACGCCGCAGCAGGCTGACCTCGAGATCTCGAAATCCGGCCCAACGTCCGTCCAGCGCGGAAGCAACATCGTGTACACGCTCATCGTGAAGAATAAAGGACCCGTTGCTGCTCCAAATGTGATCGTCGGTGACCCCCTCCCGGCAGGCACATCGTTCGTCAGCGCAACGCCGAGCACCTCGTGCTCGCTCCAGGGCACCAACGTCTTCTGCAACCTCGGTACACTCGCGGTGAACCAGCAGGTCTCGATCACGATCACGCTCGCCACGACTCAGCCGACGCAGCAGTGCGCCAATGGTCAAGTCGTGAACCAGGCAGCCGTCCAAAGCGACCTCCTCGACCCGAACATGCAGAACAACCAGGCGTCCTTCACGACGCAGCTCACGTGTCCGACCCCGACGAACGCCGATCTCTCGGTCACGAAGACCGGTTCGACGACGGTCCAGCGCGGCAGCAACGTCACGTACCAACTCCTCGTCACGAACAACGGTCCGGCTACGGCGAGCGGCGTCATGCTGACCGATGCCATTCCGACGGGGCTCACGCTCGTCTCGAGCGGCACGGGCTGCACGGTGAACAACAACACGATCGGCTGCAGCATCGGAACGCTCCCGGCGAACACGTCACGCTCGTTCACGTTCGTCTTCGCGACCCAGCCGCAGACACAAACCTGCACAAACGGCTCCGTGACGAACATAGCCAACGTCCACGCGACGTCGCCGGACCCGAACCAGGCGAATAACCAAGCTTCGGCAACGACGCAGCTCACGTGTGTCCAACCGACGACTGCTGACGTCTCGATCGTCAAGACGGGTTCCACCGCCGTCCAGCGCGGCAGCAACGTCACGTACCAACTCCTCGTCACGAACAACGGTCCGGCGACGGCGAGCGGCGTCGTTGTGAGCGACGCTATTCCGACCGGCCTCAGCCTCGTCACCACGGGTACAGGCTGCACGACCAACAATGGCACGATCAACTGTTCGATCGGCACGATGACCTCGGGCCAGTCGCGCACGTTGACCTTCGTCTTCTCGACGCAGGCCGTGACCCAAAACTGCACCAACGGTTCCGTCACGAACACCGGTATCGTCACAAGCACCTCGAACGATCCGAACAACCAGAATAACTCGTCGAGCGCCACGACGCAGCTCACCTGCCAGCCAGCGACTGGCAAGGACGTGCAGATCGTGAAGACCGGCTCGTCGTCCGTCCTCCGCGGTAACAACTTCGCGTACACGCTCACCGTGACGAATAACGGTCCCGCTACGGCCACGGGCATCGTGATCACCGACACGCTCCCGACGGGCCTCACCTTGGTTTCCGCTTCGGCCGAATGTGCCAACGTCAACGGCACGGTGACCTGCCAGGCCGGCTCGATGAGCTCGGGCCAGTCGCGCACCTTCACCATCACGGTGTACACTCCGACGATCGCCTCCTGCACGCAGACCTCGATCTCGAATACGGCGACCGTCACGTCGTTCGGCACCGATACGAACACGACAAACAACTCAAGCTCGCTTACGACGCAGATCAACTGTCCGAGTACGCAGTTCGGATGCATCGACGTCGTCAAGGAAACGTTCGACACGAATGGCGCCATCTTGACACCAGTGACGCAGTTTAGCTTCACGCTCGACGGAACGCGCACGGCAGTGAATGGCAGCGACGGCCGCGCCCGCTTTGAGAACGTGACGATCGGCGCGCACACGATCACGGAAACGATCCCGACTGGTTGGACGCAGCAGCTCGTCACGCCGGCAGGCGGCACGATCAACGTCGTTGCAGGCGCTTGTGCCACGGTCACGTTCAAGAATCGCCAGACAGGCTTCGGCAACGAGACCTTCACGATCACGAAGACGGACGGCGAAACCGAGGTCGAGCAGGGTGATTCGCTCACGTACACAATCACAGTCCGCAACACTGGCACAGTCCGTCAGACGAACGTCACGGTCACTGACACGCTGCCTGACGAAGTGGACTTCCAGGACGCATCCCCGAACGAGTCGAGTGTGAACGGCCGAACGATCCGCTGGGAAAACCAGACCTTCGAAATCGGCGAAACGAAGACCTACACTGTTGAGGTAGAAGTCGACGATGACGCCGATGGAACGCTCTTCAACACCGCCGAAGTGATGGGAAAGACCGCTACAGATCGCACGGATGTTGAAGACGATGATCGTGACGATGACGATGACAACGATGATGATTCCGAGATTGACCTCTCGAAGACGGCCAGCACGTCGGAAGTGTTCCCCGGAGGCATCATCGATTACACCGTCC
>CAYQJY010000026.1:0-5252 GCA_964418005.1 uncultured Candidatus Peribacteria bacterium | reverse complement strand
AACGACGGCAATGACACGATCAAAGACCTCATTGTCAGCGATACGCTCCCGGCAGACGTGATCATCATCGATGATGGCAACGCCGACGACCGTAACGGCCGCACGCTCGAGTGGGAAATCGACGAACTCGATGAAGGTGACGAGGAAACGTTCCGCTATCGTGTCTCTGTCCCAACCTACATGGTCGCCGGGCAAATCATCCGCAACGACGTCTGCATCGAAGCCGACGACGTGGATGAGGAATGTGAGAGCGTTACGGTCAGTATCCTCGGCCAGATTCCGAAGACCGGTGCGCAGACCCGCATCAAGAGCACGCACCTGACACCGATGGCGAAGAAGGATGCACCGACCGATGCCACCCTGCCGTTCCTGGCGGTCATCGCCCTCGCTGGTATAGCCACGGGCGCAGGCGCAGGCTTCGGGCGCCGCCTCCTCTTCGGGCTCTAACATCGTCTTCCACAGAACAACGAACAAGCCCTCTGCACCTTAGAGGGCTTGTTCGCTATGGCTATTCTCTCGCATTCTATTACTAGAACAAAATATTGACAAAAGAACACATATAAGCCAATAATGCTTCCTTTTTATCCCTACCAATCCGGTTATGGTCCGTTCGATGTCGCGGAAGCGTCTCGTTTCCGCCCTCCTCCTTACGACCCTCGCGGTCCAACTCCATGCAAGTGGCGCTTGGAACGCGCTTCAGAGCATCCCCGCCTTCGAGCCGCTCATCGGCATCTCGGGCGCCGAGGCGCAGGCAGCGCAATTCACCTTCTCATCCCGCGCGGACATCCGATCGTTCGTCAACAGTCTCGGCACGGCCGTCACACCGGTGCCGATCCCACCGGAATTTGAGAACGCAGGAGCCCTCGACAACACCGCAGAAACCGCACTAAAAATTTGTGAATATAAGGGATATTCACGCGTCGTGAGCGTTGGGCAAGATGCATGGAGCAGCTGCTACGATAACCACCTTGCCTACTGGAACGGATCGCAGTTTGTGTGGGAATACCGCAACGCGTGTGCACGCGGCAACCGCATCCTCGAGCGACTAACGTGTGGACATGCGCCCACAGCCGCCTGCCAGGATGGAGCAGATAACGACGGCGACGGACTCGTGGATTTTCCGAATGATCCGGGCTGCTCCAGTATTCAAGACACCGATGAGGGGCCTGTGAACAGACCGCAGCTGGACATCGAAAAAACTGCTCCGGCTCAAACCAACGCGGGCGGAACGATTACCTATTCGTTCACCGCAAGCACCGTCGGAAATCTCACGGCGACAAACGTGAAAGTCTACGATTTCTTCATCAATGCGGCAGGTACCGCGGCCATCGATCCCCCGTTCACATTCGTTTCGGCACAAGGAGCGACTTGTTTCTATGAAGTTGCCGCTCAGAAGCGCGTGACGTGCTCACTCGGCACGATGGGCCCGGGCGCTGTCGTGAACTACAGCCTCACGTTCTCTGTGCCCGCAACTGGATACTGCGGACAGACAGTCATGAACCAAGCTGACATCTGGGAAGGAACAGGAAACCAAGCAGTAGCTGACTGGGATAAAGCAATGACCACAGTGCAATGTGCTCCGCCTCAGTGCCAAGACGGCATCGATAACGATGGTGATGGAGCGACAGACACGCAGGACTTCAGCTGCACCAGTCCGACGGACAACGACGAAACAAACCCGAAGGCGGCGTGTCAGGATGGCGTGGATAACGATGGAGATGGCCTGACAGATTTCCCACAAGATCTGGGATGCACCAGTGCCCAGGATAACGATGAGTCCGGCGGTTCCGCGCGATGTTCACAGCATCCGTGGGCAGATGAAGTCATCAGCTACCGCAACGGCACGAGCGATATCTCCGGCTCTCCTTCGTATGCCCTTGGAGCACCGGAGTACACCCGGGAAGTGAACTTCTACAGCATGGGAAGAGGGGGGGAGATCGTTTTGCGATTCGATGACCTCATCTTGAACGGTCCGGGAAACGACGTGCGCGTGTTCGAGGCAACCCACAGACCTACAGTGCACCCCCTCGAAACGGCCGACGTCTCCGTCAGCATGGACGGCATCACCTGGCAATCCATCGGTACGGCGACGAATGCACAGCGCTGTGACTGCAACACAAATTCCACCGATCTCGATCTGGGAACGATTCAAGCAGCGCGCTACGTGCGCGTGCGTGATACGAGCACCTTGCAAGGAGCGGATTTTGATCTCAATGCTGTCGAGGCGCTCAACTGCGGCACTCTGGCAGCGTGCAGCGACGGCATCGATAACGATGGTGATGGAGCGACAGACACGCAGGACTTCAGCTGCACCAGTCCGACGGACAACGACGAAACAAACCCGAAGGCGGCGTGTCAGGATGGCGTGGATAACGACGGGGATGGTCGGACGGACTTCCCACAGGATTCAGGATGCACGAGCCGCCAGGACAATGACGAACGAAACGGCAATGGTCCGCAATGCGACAACGGCATCGACGACAACGGCAATGGTCTCGTGGACTGTCGCGATCCGGCATGTCACACCGATGGGAACGCGAACAATCCTGCCTCCTGCGACCCAAATCGCAATCCGGAAGGATTCCAGTGTCAAGATGGCGTGGACAATGACGGCGACGGCCTGACGGACTTCCCACAGGATCCCGGCTGCGTGAATGCGACGGACAACGACGAGTTCAACCAGCCCCAATGCAACGACGGTATCGATAACGACCAGGACGGTGCCACGGATTTGGGCGATTTCTCATGCACAAACAACCCCAATGACAACGACGAGACGAACCCGAAGGCCGCATGTCAGGATGGCCTCGACAACGACCAGGACGGACTTGTCGACTTCCCGCAGGATCCGGGGTGCGCCAGCAGCCAGGACAACGACGAATCGAACGCATGCGTCCAGAATCCCCCTGCAACCCGTACATTCGGTAATTTCGGCGTTGACGCCATCAACTTCGTCAATCAGCAACCGCAGTTTTTGAACATCCTGGCATACGGGGTTGCGGTCGACGACGATCCAGCGACGGCATTGAAGGTCTGCCAGCTTGCGGGATACGGCCACGTTTCCAGCGTGACACAGCGAAGTTTCTCGAGTTGTGGAAACAACGGCATCGCGCATTGGAACGGGACGACATTCGTCACCGTGAACGCGTGCACCGCAGGAAACCAGTACCTCAACACACTCGTATGCGATCAGCCGCTGAATGCGTGTCCAACCCCACAGTGCAGCGACGGTATCGATAATGACCAGGACGGCGCTACGGATACGCAGGACTTCAGCTGCGCGAGCCCCACGGATAACGACGAAACGAATCCGAAGGCGGCGTGTCAGGATGGCCTCGACAACGACCAAGACGGACTTGTCGACTTCCCGCAGGATCCGGGGTGCGCAAGTAAGCAAGACAACGATGAGTTCAACCAGGTGGCCGCGCAATGTTCCGATGGCCTCGATAACGACGGCGATGGCCGTACCGACTACCCGCTCGATCCCGGATGTGACAGTGCGACAGATACAACGGAGGGCAACGATCCCGCATGCGGCGATCGTATCGATAATGACGGAGATGGACTAACGGACTTCCCGAACGATCCCGGCTGTTTGAGCCTGCGCGATCCGGACGAATCCAATACTTCAACGTGCCAAGACGGCATCGATAACGATGGCGACGGAGCAACGGACTACCTCAATGACTTCTCTTGTACGAGTCCGACGGATAACGACGAAACGAATCCGAAGGCTGCATGTCAGGATGGCATTGATAACGACCAGGACGGGCTTGTCGACTTCCCGCAAGATCCGGGGTGTCAAAGTAGGCAAGATAATGCCGAGCAAAACCCCGGGGCATGCACAACGTCAGATGTATCGATCGTCGTGAACATCACCAAAGCCGTGAACACGAACTCGCAGACCATCCTTGGCAACGGAACGATCATTCCGAACGGCGGAACGATCTTCCTCACAACGAATGGCACTCCGATTGCCGACCCGACACTCATCACGAACCAGCCGTATCTCTCCATCCAGCGTCTCAGTAACAACGTCCTGCTCGTTGAAGGAAAGGGCGCACTCGATGCGTCGAGAAATGCTGAGTTGATCGGAAACATCACCATTCAAAACGGCGTCTTTCAGCGCATCGACCTCCTGAGCCTGGAGCCCATCGGCAACCTCGATATGGCGGAGCTCGTTGGGAACAGGGAGGCACGGTTTGATTTCCTCTTCAACTCAAGCGGAGGCGATCGGTTCCGACTACGGTACGAAATCCTGGGCGCAGCCTGTCAGTGCCAAGATGGCTTGGATAACGACAATGACGGAGCGGCGGACTTCCCGAACGACTTCAGCTGTTCCAGTGCCACGGACAACGACGAGACGAATCCGAAGGCGGCGTGCCAGGACGGCCTCGACAACGACCAGGACGGACTTGTCGACTTCCCGCAAGATCCGGGGTGCGCAAGCAAGCAAGACAACGATGAAGCAAATGCACCGTTGTCACAATGCAACGATGGCATCGATAACGACCGCGATGGAAAGGTCGACTTCCCAACCGACAACGGCTGCAGCAACGCCAATGATGATGACGAAACGAGCGGCCCATTCTGCGCCGATAGCATTCAGCATCCAACCGTCGGTCGAAACGCCTTCTCCCTCCGCACCATCCTGCCTCAACCGCTCTATATGCCATGGGTGGGAAGAGGTTCGCTAGTGGAAACGAGCAACGATACCGCAACTATCAGCGGCATGCTTGTCGACGGCTCCAACAGCAGCCGCGGCTTTACGGTCAACATTACGATGAGCGACCGCGTGAATCCTGGCGATCCGGATTTCCCGCCGCCGAACAGCCCGGTGAATCCGAATGGTGCCGATGCATCTGACTGGAGGTACTACAGGAACTACCAGGGGACGCTCACGGGGTACGGGCAATTCGCCGGAGCGATCATCGCATTGACCCCACGCCATGCGGCACTGCAGATCGGTATCGGAGCCCGCGGCGGCACCGATGCAACGGCAATGACTGACTTCAGCCTTGGCGCGTGGTACTACGCACAGACCGTGAGCCAGCCTACGGCAGGTTTGACCTTCGGCAGCAGCGGCCAGGGAGACATTCACTTCAACCTAACCGACAACTGCACTCCTGTCTCCAATCAGTGCAGCGACAGCATCGACAACGACGGGGATGGACGTACCGACTTCCCGCTCGATCCTGGGTGTTCTTCACCGCAAGACAATAACGAAGGCGACGAAGCCGCATGCCAGGACC